>JAZQLB010000238.1:0-8837 GCA_045542475.1 Lachnospiraceae bacterium
CCGTGAGGTGGAATCTGAAGGAAGCTGTAGGCAAACCTCTGGTCCGACGGACAGAAATCACATACAAGGCTAGGCTACGAGAGATGAGTCGGCAAAGAGCGACGAAGTCTAATAACTATCACATTTGTAGTAGCAGAGTAAATGTGGCGGATATATGGAGGGAAAGAGCGTGCACCTTAAGCGTGGAGGTCTCGCAGAGGTTTCATTAGCCTAGTAACAACGAACTGTGAGAAGTCAGCAGAGCCCATAGTAGTGAAGAAGTTTCTGTAATGGAAATGGAGCGAAGGGGTGAACAATCAATAAGTTTGAGTATGTCTCGTGTTGCAGAAATGACAACATCTGCCGTAACCAATCGGGGAAAGGGTGGTCAAATCAAGCGGGACGGAAAGGAAAGAACGCATGGACACAAGTAGTCTGATGGAGCAGATATTATCTTGCGATAATCTCAACAGAGCATATGTGCAAGTCGTACGAAACAAAGGTGCGGAGGGAGTGGACGAAATGAAGTACACGGAACTCAGGGAACACCTTGAAAAGAACGGCGAACTCATCAAGGAACAGTTGAAAACGAGGAAATATAAGCCTCAACCAGTACGGAGAGTGGAGATACCAAAACCTGATGGCGGTGTCAGAAATCTTGGAGTACCAACAGTAACAGACAGATTTATACAACAAGCGATTGCACAGGTGCTAACACCAATCTATGAGGAACAATTTCACGACCATAGTTATGGATTTAGACCGAATAGATGTGCACAGCAAGCAATCCTAACGGCACTGGATATGATGAATGATGGCAATGATTGGATAGTAGACATTGACTTAGAAAAGTTCTTTGATACAGTAAACCATGATAAACTGATGACCATCATAGGAAGAACGATTAAAGATGGAGATGTTATTTCTATCATAAGGAAATATCTCGTTAGCGGAATCATGATTGATGATGAATATGAGGAATCCGTTGTGGGAACACCCCAAGGAGGGAATCTGTCACCACTATTGGCAAACATCATGCTGAACGAACTCGATAAGGAGATGGAAAAGCGAGGACTTAATTTTGTGAGATACGCGGATGACTGTATTATCATGGTCGGAAGTGAAATGTCAGCCAATCGAGTGATGAGAAATATTTCTCGGTTTATTGAAGAAAAACTGGGTCTTAAGGTTAATGTAACTAAGAGCAAAGTAGATAGACCAAGCGGACTTAAGTACCTTGGTTTCGGTTTCTACTTTGATTCCAGAGCACACCAATTTAAGGCAAAGCCACATGCGAAATCGGTCATGAAGTTCAAGAAAAGAATGAAAGAACTTACCAGCCGTAGTTGGGGAGTAAACAACAGTTACAAAGTAGAGAAACTTAATCAGCTCATTAGAGGGTGGATAAACTACTTCAAAATAGGAAGTATGAAAACGCTCTGTAAAGAACTCGATGCTCGAATTAGATTTCGGATTAGAATGTGTATTTGGAAACAGTGGAAAACTCCGCAGAATAGAGCAAAGAATTTAATGAAACTTGGAGTAGACAGGGACACCGCAAAACTTACTGCTTATACAGGCAATAGGATAGCGTATGTGTGTCAACGAAGAGTTATGAACTTTGCGATAAATAAAGAAAGACTAACCCGATTTGGATTAGTCTCAATGTTAGACTACTACACCGAAAGGTGTGTTACTTGTTAAGTTGATTGAACCGCCGTGTACGGAACCGTACGCACGGTGGTGTGAGAGGTCGGGAAAATTTATTTAATTTTCCCTCCTACTCGATACCATGTTATTGGCTGAATTATAATAAAATAATAGGAATTAACGTAATTGTACATATAATAGAAATAAAAAATTGCTTGATTTATCCTTAGTAATGTGATAATATATTTCTTGCTTGCGGATGTGGCGAAATGGCAGACGCAGCAGACTCAAAATCTGCCGGTGGTGACACCGTGCGGGTTCGACTCCCGCCATCCGCACTTAAAAGATTAGGAAATGTCAGTTTGGGGCATTTCCTTTTTTGTTCTGGATAATTTCTGAATTTCCCGGAATGCAAAAAAATCCTACCGGACGGAATTTGCACGCCGAAGCAAAGGTAATTTGGTTGAGCCTTTGGATTCTTAGTAAGTTGTGGATTTTAGTAAGAGCCTGAGATTCAGACATAATTAATGAAGGAGGGGATAGCGTACATACAATACCTGTTTCTGATAGAAAAATGCGTTTTTATACTATTCTTCAGGAAGAGACGCTTTTGCCGGAGGATAGCCATAGATTTGTTCCGTGTTATTGGTATCCCTTAAAGAAGGTTAAGGAGAATATTCCGGTATTGGAATTTGGTTCGGATTATTTTGCTGATGGAGCTAAGCTTAAACAGTTAAGAGCTATATTTATAAGGCATAATATTGACAGGGCTATAATAATTCCTGAGTTATTAGATGATTATGTAGAAGAGAAATTTTTAGACAGAATTATGGAACAGGACGAGGATGGTTATACATTCCCATATTATTCAGAACAATACATATATGGTGAAAATAAGGACTGGATGATATATACTTCTCACGAAGCAACAATAACCTTTGCGGGCGAATGGCTGACAGAGGAGATAAACAATAATATTTTATAATAAAAATGGAAAGCTCAAAGCCGGTATTATTACAGGAATATCAGCTATAGCTTTCCATTTATATTTTTTTATCATAAGAAGCTGGTGGCGGTGCATCCTCCTTAATATTCAAAGAGGTTGTTTTATCATTGTGTGGAAATAACAGCTCCATATACAGATTGCCAAGCAAGGTTTTAACACGCTCTGCACTGATATGGGTAACAGGGAAATTATCTGACTCAAGCTGCTTAATATTGTCAAGGACAATGGAAATATCTCTGGTGTCAACAGGCTCTACATCAAGGCTTTTGCTTGGCTCCTTAGAAGCGGCAGGCTCCATAACGGGCTTGGCATTAGGAAAATTGTATACAACATTCTTACATGTCTTTTCAAAGCATTCAGGGGAATACTTTGCCAGATAGCTAAGATCGTCCATGGTTAAAGAACGCTTATTATGAATTTTTAGATATATATTCACAAGTCTCATATCCTTACCCATAGTAAAGCCTCCCTTCATTACTTTTCTAATTAAATTATAACATTTTTACATGATTATGTGAAGAGTTTTCGATACGGGATAGTGGAATTAATTTCAGAAATGATATACAATATAAAAAAACAGGTGGAGGAATTAATATGGAGAATATTGAAGAAAAGAATAAAGAAAAAGCCTTTAAGATGTGGGATACAAGCGTGGTATTTTATGATGGCGTGTATTATTATACGGACGGAAGTGCTGCAGCGTCAGTTATTTCAAGTATGCGGGCGAGGGAACATGAGGTTGATTATTACAGCTATTTGGCAGATATGGATATGGGCAGGGGCAACATGCCGCCTGAGGCTGCATATCCTTTCAGGGGATTTTCGCGCAGTAAGACAGGATGGTGGGAATATAGCAGATCGTATGAAGTAGATGCTATTAGAGAAGGTCAGGAGGCATATGTATATGAGCTGGATTATATTATTCCTGAAAAGGTTGGGAATAAGCAGATAAATGTTATTGAATACAGGGCGTTTCTTAATTGTGCCGGGCTTACAGGAATTACAATACCTGACAGTATTATTGATATTGGTGAGGAGGCATTTGCAGGCTGTACGCATCTGTATAAGCTTTCTTTGCCGGATTCAATTACACATATTGGAAAGAAGGCATTTGATGACACATGGTTTTATCAAAACGAATTTAACTGGGAAGATGGGGCTTTATATATTGATAAATGGCTGATTAAGGTAAAGACTGATGTGACCGGGTGTTTTAAGCTAAAGGAAGGAACTGTTGGTGTGGCAGATTATGCTTTTGGAGGCTGTGAATACATAGAATATATAGAGATGCCGGAGAGTGTTGACTACATAGGAAATTGTGCATTTAAGGGGTGCAAAGCATTAAAAAACATACATTTTCCAAGTGAGGTAAAGGGGATGGGCTGTGAAACGTCCAATCCAATGTGTGTTATTCCGGTAATAGGCTTAAGTCGTGCAGATTATGTGTTTGCAGATAATATAAGTCTTACAAAGGTTGCTATTCCAAAGGGAGTTACCGAAATTGGCAGAGGAACATTTCGTGGTTGTGTAAATCTGAAAGAGATTACAGTTCCTAATAGTGTAAGAATTGTACATCCCAATTCCTTTGAAGGTGCAGCCTGTGAGGCATTAATGACACAGACTTATGTGAGAAAATAAATGAAGCCTTTAGCAGGGGCAGATAATACTTTCGCTTTACTTTTTCCCTATCTTAGCTTACAATATAGGTTGAGAAAAAAGGAGATTTTTTAATGGATTGTTCAGATTTCAAGAAGTGTATAGCTGCTTTTGCAAAGCAGGAATTGAAGCCGAAGCAGGCTGCTGAGTGCCTTAAGCATGTAGAGGATTGTCCAAGCTGTATGGATGAGCTGGAGATTCATTTTATTGTTGAGTATGGAATCAAGGAAGAGGCTGCTTTTGAGGGTCCATTTATTATAAAGGATATTATTAATGATTGTCTTTCAAAGGTACGATACAGCATTAAGAAAGCAAAACGTCGTGCCGGTATGTTAAGGGTGATTAAATTACTGATTAATATAATTCTTATTTTGGCAATAATAGCCTTTGTAACAATTAATTTTTAATCAGAGTAAGAGGTATTTTATGAAAAAATTAGTTCTTATAGATGGACATAGTATTTTAAACAGAGCATTTTATGGGGTGCCGGATTTGACTAATTCAGAGGGGCTTCATACCAATGCGGTATATGGTTTTTTGAATATTATGTTTAAGATTCTGGATGAAGAGAAGCCGGATTACTTATCGGTAGCATTTGACCTTAAGGCACCTACTTTCAGACATAAGCTGTTTGCAGATTATAAAGGTACAAGAAAGCCTATGCCAGAGGAACTTAGAGAACAGGTTCCGCTTATTAAGGAAGCACTTAGAGCTATGAATATAGTCATTATGGAAAAGGAAGGCTATGAGGCTGATGACATCTTAGGGACTGTAGCTAAGAGAGCGGAGAAGGAAGGCATTTTAGTTTCTATTGTTTCAGGAGACAGAGACCTTTTGCAGTTGGCAACGGATGTGATTAAGATTCGTATTCCGAAGACTAAGAAGGGAACTACAGAGATTGAGAATTACAATACTCAGGATGTAATTGATACCTATGGTGTTACGCCTCTTGAGTTTATTGATATGAAGGCTCTTATGGGAGATACCTCTGATAATATTCCGGGTGTACCGGGTATCGGCGAGAAGACAGCTGGCAGTATTATCGCTAAGTTTCATTCCATTGAGGAGGCTTATGCTCATATTGATGAGGTCACACCTAATAAGGCAAGAACTAATTTAAATGAGTTTTATGAGCAGGCACAGCTTAGTAAGACCTTGGCAACTATCGATGTTAATGCACCGATAGAATATGATTTTAGTAAGGCGGTAATTGATGATATGTTTACAAAGGAAGCATATCAGCTTTTTAAACGTCTTGAGTTTAAGTCTATTATCAGCAGATTTGATACACAGACAGAGGAATATGGTTCGGAGATTGAGAAAAGCTTCAAGGAGCTTAATGATTTTTCGAAGGCAGAGGAATTCTTTCTTGAAGCAGAGAAGTGCACTAAGGCAGGTGTGTTCTTTGTTCCGGGAAAGAATAAGGAACTAATGGGTGTTGCGGTGTGTATTAATGATGCTGGTGCAGTATATATTCCTGTTGAGGGCTTTATAACATCCGGGTATCTGTTTGAACGTGTGCATTCCATGATTAAGAAGATTAAGGCTGCCGATGGAATTACTGCATTTATTAATCTTAAGGAACAGCTTGATTATGTTAGTCTGTCAGAGCAGGATAAGGTTGTGGATGTGGCTTTAATGGCGTATCTTCTTAATCCGCTTAAGGACACATACTATTATGATGATATTGCAAGGGATTTTTTAGGGCAGATTGTAAAGTCTAAGGCGGATATACTAGGCAAAGCAGATTACGCTAAGGCGCTTACTGATAATAGGGAGGGGCATGTTAATACGGTCTGCTACAATGCATATGTGGCATATATGTCCTATGAGGGTCTGCTTGGTGCTATTAAGGAGCAGAAGATGGATTGGCTATATGAGAATATTGAGCTGCCACTTGTTTTTGCCCTTAAGGAAATGGAAAATAACGGAATAAGAGTGGATAAGGAAGCTCTTATATCATATGGTGATATGTTAAAGGAGCGTATTGCTCTTATAGAAAAGGAAATACATGAGCTTGCCGGAGTTGATTTTAATATTAATTCTCCAAAGCAGCTTGGTGAGATTCTTTTTGAAAAAATGGGAATTAAGGGTGGCAAGAAAACAAAAACCGGCTATTCAACAGCGGCAGATGTTTTAGAGAAGCTGGCACCGGATTATCCTATTGTCGATAAGATTTTAGAATATAGAACTCTTACAAAGCTTAATTCAACCTATGCGGACGGTTTGCTTGCCTTTATTGGCGAGGATGGAAGAATTCATGGGAAGTTTAACCAGACCATAACAGCTACAGGAAGGATAAGCAGAACGGAGCCTAATTTACAGAATATACCGGAAAGAATGGAGCTTGGGAGACAGATTCGTAAGGTATTTATACCTAAGGAGGATTATGTTTTTGTAGATTCGGATTATTCTCAGATAGAGCTTAGAATTCTGGCTCATATGTCAGGAGATGAACAACTTATAGAAGGGTATAAGTCTGATGCGGATATTCATAGGATTACTGCATCTCAGGTATTTAATACACCGCTTAACGAAGTTACCAAGGAGCAGAGAAGTAATGCGAAGGCAGTTAATTTTGGTATTGTATATGGTATCAGCTCATTTGGTTTAAGTCAGGATTTAAGCATCAGTAAAAAAGAGGCGCAAGGCTATATTGAGCAGTATTTTAAGACCTATCCAAGGGTTAAGGAATTCATAGATGGTCTTGTGTCAGATGCTAAGAAAACAGGATATGCAGTAACTATTTTTGGAAGAAGAAGACCGATACCGGAGCTGGGTAGTAATAATTTTATGCAGAGACAGTTTGGAGAGAGAGCTGCCATGAATTCGCCTATTCAGGGAACGGCGGCTGATATTATAAAACTTGCCATGATAGGTGTATATAGGGAGCTTACTAAGAGAGAGCTTAAGTCTAAGCTTATTTTACAGGTGCATGATGAGCTTCTTATTGAAGCACATAAGGATGAGGTCGGGCTGGTTAAGCAGATTCTTGAGGAACAGATGAAGAATGCGGCAGAACTTAGGGTACCGCTGGTGGTGGATACTAATGAGGGAATTAACTGGCTGGAGGCTCACTAATGAGAATTATTGGAATAACAGGTGGTGTAGGTGCGGGAAAAAGTACCGTGCTTGCACTGCTTAAGGAATTAACAAGCTGTGTTATAATTATGGCGGATGATGTGGCTAAGACTACTACCTTGCCGGGAGGACCGGCTTATAAGGCCGTGGTTAAGGTGCTGGGTGAGCATGTGCTGGATGCTGACGGCACCATCAATAAGGGCAGAATGGCAGATATTATATTTAATGATGAAGCTAAGAAGCTTGCCGTAGAGGATGTGATACATCCTGTTACAAAGCGGCTTATTAAGTCCATGCTTAAGGAGGCTGACAATAAGGGAATATATGAGTATGCCTTTGTGGAGGCGGCACTTCTTATTGAAGATAATTACAATGAAATATGTGAGGAATTCTGGTATGTGTATGTACCTGAGAAGGAACGCATAAAAAGACTCATGGAGAACAGGAATTATTCGGAGGAAAAATGCAGGGATATAATGGCTAATCAGTTAAGTGATAAGCAGTTTAGAAAGCATTGTGCATTTACTATAGATAATTCTAAAAATACAGAATATACTAAGTCTCAGCTTATCTATAGGCTGGGCAAATAATATACTTTTACGGGGGCAACTATGGATATTTCAAGAGAAGCACTAAGGAATACGGATGATCTTGTTTTTGGACTTGATATCGGAACCAGAAGTATTGTGGGAACAGTCGGCTACATGAGCGTGGGTGGCTTTAAGGTTGTCGAGATTGTATCCAAGGAGCATGAAACAAGAGCCATGTTAGACGGTCAGATTCACGACATTAATAAAGTCGGTGAGACTATAAGATATGTTAAGCATGAACTTGAAAAGAAAACAGGTAAGACCTTAAATGATGTGTGTATTGCAGCGGCTGGTCGTGTGCTTAAGACAATTCTTATGCATGAGGATTATCTGTTTGAGGAGGAAATAAAGATTAACTCCGAGCATGTATATACCCTTGATTTAATGGGTGTGGAGAAGGCACACAAGCAGCTTGCAAGGGAGAATTCAGAGTATAAGTTCTATTGTGTAGGGTATACTCCTGTTAAGTATTATTTAAATGATTATGAGATCGGTAATCTTGAAGGTCATAAGGCACAGAAGATAGGTGTGGATTTACTTGCAACCTTCCTTCCTGAGGAGGTAGTGGATGGTTTATATTCAGCTGTCGATTATGCAGGGCTTTCGGTAGCAAATCTTACCTTGGAGCCTATTGCAGCCATGAATGTAGCTATTCCGGAGAATTTCAGATTATTAAATATCGGTCTTGTGGATGTAGGCGCAGGAACATCGGATATTTGTATAACAAAGGATGGAAGTGTTACTGCTTATGGAATGATTCCTGCGGCAGGTGATGAGCTTACGGAGATTATTGCAAAGACATATCTGGTAGATTTCCTTTCAGCAGAGAAGATTAAGCTGGCAGCCGGTAAAAAGAAGACTATTACATATAAGGA
>JAZQLB010000239.1:0-4593 GCA_045542475.1 Lachnospiraceae bacterium
ATAATTATCTCCTTATTTTCTATAATTTAATCTGTTTGAACAGCTTGACTTTTCTCTTATTATAATATAATTTTATATAGATTTTGTATAGCAAATTGTGACAAAAATATTGTGAGGTATTTATGAAGACAAAAAATATGACTGTTGGCAAACCGGGGAGGCTGATATTTACATTTGCGCTCCCCCTTATTGCCGGAAATCTCTTTCAGGAATTCTATACAGTTGCAGATACAATTATTGTAGGACAGTTTCTTGGAGTTGATGCACTTGCTGCTGTTGGCAGCGGCGGCTGGATTACATGGATGCTTTTATCAGCGGTTCAGGGACTTATTCAGGGCTTTTCAATTCCTGCTGCCCAAGGCTTTGGTGCAGGAGATAAGGCTGCAATCCGTAAAAATATGGGAAATTCCGCCCTTCTTTCACTAATGCTGTCGATTATCCTTATGATTATAGGAGAAGCTGCACTGCCATCTCTGTTACGTTTACTTGATACAAAGGCTGAAATATTTGATGATGCATTATTATATCTTAGAATATATTACGCCGGATGTCCAATAATGGTTTTATTTAACTATGCTGCTGCATATCTGCGTGCCTTTGGCAACAGTTCTGCACCACTACGTGCCATGATTATTGCCGCCATTACCAACATTGTACTTGATATATTATTTGTAGGACCTCTTGGAATGGGAATAGCCGGTGCGGTTATAGCAACACTTATAGCTCAGGTTGTTGCATCTGTTTATGCACTTATTTATCTGTTCAAAATTGAATTCGTACATTTAAGCAAGGATGATATCAGAGTTGATATGGACTACTATAAGAAAATATTATCAATCGGTGCCCCTATGTCCCTGCAAAATATTATTATTTCCATAGGCGGACTTATTGTGCAGTACATTGTCAACCAATATTCTCTTACCTATGTAGCCGGCTTTACCGCTACCAACCGTCTCTATGGGCTTATCGAAACAGCAGGAATCTCATACGGCTATGCCCTTACCACATATGTGGGTCAGAACAGGGGTGCCGGAGAATATAAGCGTATCAAAAAAGGAGTATTTAGCGGACTGCTTATTGGTATAGCTACCTCAGTTATTATTTCCTTGGTTATGATATTACTTGGCAAGCTTATACTAAGCCTCTTTATAAACGGCACTCCTGAGGAAGTAACCCAGACCCTTACCGTAGCATACCGATATCTGTTTATTATGAGTATGTTCCTTCCTATACTATACGGACTGCATATATATAAGGCTTCCTTGGTCGGTCTTGGAAACAGTGCTATTCCTATGTTTTCAGGTGTAGCTGAGCTTATAATGCGTGTTGGTGCTTCCTTTATCATACCTATATATTTTGGTGAAATGAATTTGTTCTTTGCTGAGCCGGTTGCATGGTTAGGAGCGTTGGTTGTGCTCTACCTTGGATATCTGTGGTGCATGAACAGACTCACTTCCAACCAATTCCACCACCACTAACTCCTGTCTGTTATTAACCCTAAATAGAATAATGCTGTTTCCAAGTCCACGGCTTACAATCATTCCGGTATCGTTCTTTTCAAATACCCCTGCTGTATACTTAGGAAACAGCCCTTGATTTGGTGCAACCACACCTCCTATAAACGGTATTCTAAACTGTCCGCCATGGGCATGCCCTGACAACACCAGATTAATGTCACACTCCACATACACCTCTTATAAATTCCATGGCACTATTTACATCCGTATGGTTGGAATCTATTAAGTCTCCAGTAATGGCAATTATGTCCGGCTCTGCTAATGCAATCATGTCAACCAAAGTCTCATAATTATCTCCAAAATCCTCATTATGCAAATCCGACACCTGAACTATGGTTAATCCGGCAAGCATCTGTCCTGCCCTAACCTCATATACAGTCATACAAATGGCATAATCACCCCAATATATTATTCCAATAATTGCAATTATTCCTATTACTGAAAATGTTAATAATATTTTCTTTTTTATATTTTCTTATTCATATATCCAATCCGTATAAACCCTGTTGTGTGCTATATAATCTCCCATCTGTGAGCTGAACATTCCCCACTCAAGTTCCTCCCATGTAACGGTATTATCATTAACCAATACATAATATACATAGCTTTTAAAAAGAGCTGTAGGACTGTCCGGCTTACCTGCATATCTTACCATATATTTCCAATGCTCCTCATATACCTGCCCATTATCAAAACCTTTTAAAATATATTTCTCACCATCATACTCCAAGCTCTGACAATATACTACCGGATAATCATTCTTAATTTCCTCATAATATGAAGCATCATAGTGCGAAGGGTCACCAAGGGTATAATAATATAACAGATTAACGCTTGCTTCCTCACCATTTTCAGTCTTTGCTAAAAAATCATCCCAAAGCTCCTGACCTGCACATATATCCGAATTATCAAACACCACATAACCGCCCTGCTTTGCCAGATTAAATATCTCTGTTGCAGAATCACCCTTTATACTTGTAAGGTCCGCCGATGTCTCTTCAACTAAAAAGCTTTCCTTTTCGGTGCTTGTTTCCTCTGATGAATTTTCTTCCACAGCCTCCAGCTTATAAAGCCAGCGTATTAATTTACCATATTCACCATCATAGCCCTGTGCAATATATATATCACCGTTTTTCTGCTGCAACACATAGAAAAGCTCCTCCGCATATAAATATTTCCATGCAGCCTTATTATCATTTCTAAGCTCTGATGCGGATAAGGCATTCTCTAAAAAGCCATCAACACCATCAATAGGAATAAACAGCTCATCAAAATTTTCAGCTGTTAAAACTATTTCCTCTGCCTCCACATAATACCACTTGTCCCTGTCATATCCCATACTCATGCCTGAAAGAATTTTTTCATCAATACTTAAAAACATATCCCCCTTTATGCCTAATTGCTTATCCTCTGTAAGCACAAACCAAGGTGTTGTAGCCTCCGTATAAGTAAAGCTGTACTGAGGTGCATCATACACAATATCAATTACTTTATATTCCTTACCAAACGGACCACTATCTTTTTTAGCAGGATTAGCCGCACAGCCTGTAATAACAGCCAGACATACTATTACCGCCGCCACACTAATCCACTGCTTTGGCTTCTTAAAATTAAGAACATTCTTAATTCTGCCCTTCACCGCGGTTTCACCAAACGCCAGCGGACTCGGTGCCGGAAATCTCCTATTAGCCGCAAAGGATAAAAGTGTCATACTATATGCTTTAAGAATATTCTCCTCTCTCCCCAGCACCTTCTCATCGCAGCTCATCTCCATATCCCTGCCCATAAGGTTAAAGGCTACCCAACAAAGCGGATTAAACCAATGAACTACAAGAAGCAAATATGCAAAGGGTTTAATAAGATAGTCAAGTCTCTTAATATGATAGTGCTCATGTGCCAGCACATACCTTAATTCTCTTTCACCAAGCCCAAATGGAATATATATTCTTGGTCTTGCAAAGCCTAAGATAAATGGCGAGCGTACCTTATCCGACTGCCATACATTTTCCTCCATAATAACTGCTGTAGCCATATTCTTTCGTATTCTGATATAGGATACTATGCCGTATGTAAGTAATACAGCCATGCCAACACACCATACAATCGTTGCTATGCCCAGTATTACCTGCATCGGATTGGCACTATACTGTGGTGTTGCTATAGGAAGCATATCATTAATAACTGTATTAGCAGATGCAAAGCCTGTATTAATTTCCGGCTGTGATACCATACCGATATTCTCCGGCACATAATCCATGGAAATGCCGCCACTTGTTGCTCCCTTAAACTCAAACAGCTTAAGATTAAATATACTAAACATAGATTTAAAGCTTACAGGACAGCATAATCTGAATGCCGCCACTATCCAAAGCACATAAGAAAATTTCTTTGGTGCCTTCTTTAATAATAATCTTATAAGCATTATGGCTATTATTACATAGCTCGCCGTAATACTCATATTTAAAACCTTAACAAATATATTCTCCATACTAACCCTCCTTATGCTCATCTATAAGCTGCTTTAACCGGGCTGCTTCCTTCTCACTTATAGTTTTCCCCCCTAAAAAAGATGCAAGAAAGCCAGGTAATGAGCCATTAAATGCTCTCTCCACAAACCGTTCACTCTCATATGCCTGAACAGCCTCTCTTTTAACAAGTGCAGTCACAATAGTTTCCTTATTTTGTGCAAAGCCCTTCTCGCATAGCTTCTTAAGTGTAGTATATGTAGTTGATTTCTTCCAGCCAAGCTCTCTTGCACACAGTTCCACCAGATTTCCCGAAGCCACCGGCTCGTTATCCCATATAACCGTCATAAAACGATAATCACTTTCACATAGCTTTAGCTCTTCCATATGTATGGCCTCCCTTAAAAATTAATATAACTTTTATTTTGCAAAACAAAGTGGTTGGTAATTACCGACCTTTAATATTAGTCTATAATTACCAACCACTTTTGTCAAGCTGTTTTTATTATATTTAATGATTACACTCTTACGCAGCCTCTGCCATATTCTTTGTATTCTTATTTCTTACAAAAATAAGTTTAAATACCGTTCTTATTAACGGCTGAATAAAG
>JAZQLB010000240.1:0-3344 GCA_045542475.1 Lachnospiraceae bacterium
CCATATGGCGGATTGGTAATTATAAAGCCATATTTCTTAGGATGTCTGAGCTCTGATACGGAACGCTCCTGAAAATGTATTAATGATTTAACACCTGCATTATCTGCATTAATTCTGGCAGTCTTTAAAACAGCTCCATCAATATCATAACCCTGAATATCAGTAGATATATTTGTATCCACTAAATCGTTAGCTTCATTAATACACTCATACCATTCAGACTTTTTAATAATATTTTCCCAGCCTTCTGCTGTAAAGCTTCTATTCATTCCAGGGGCAATATTCGCAGCTATCATTGCTGCCTCAATCGGAATTGTACCACTACCACAAAACGGATCAACTAATATTCTATCCTTTTTCCAAGGAGAGAGCATAATAAGTGCCGCTGCCAACGTCTCAGAAATAGGAGCTGCGCCCGCCATTCTTCTATAGCCTCTTTTATGAAGCGAGGCTCCTGATGTATCAATACATACAGTAACCTCATCCTTATGATTAAAAATTCTTATAGGATACTCATTACCATCTTCTGAAAACCAACTTATATTATAATATGCCTTTAAGCGCTCTACCATAGCCTTCTTTACAATTGACTGGATATCTGATGAGCTGAACAGCTTGCTGTTTACTGTGGTTGCCTTGGTTACCCAGAACTTTCCATCCTTTGGAATCCATTCTTCCCATTCAATAGCCTTAATACCTTCAAACAATTCATCAAAAGTATATGCCTTAAACTTTCCCGCACATATCATAACTCTTTCTGCGGTCCTAAGAAATACATTTGCCCGGCATACAGCCTCCGCATCACCTATAAAGGTTATCCTTCCATCCTCTACCTTATCAATCTCATAGCCTAAATCAATTATCTCTCTTTTTAATACAGCCTCCAGCCCAAAATGGCATGGCACTACAATCGGAAATGTTCTCATTTTGCTTCCTCTATACTATCTTTCTGGTTTGTCTACGTGAGATAATTGTATATCTCAAACGAAGTAATGTCAAATCAATTAAACTAATATAAAAAATTAAATATCGATTTTTTTCGACTTTTTTAAAAAAAAGGTTGCATTTTGTCATAACATGATATATAATACCACTATAAAGCACTTATGTGTTTTATGTATAACCCCTTATTAATTATTTATACTCCCCTCATCGAAATAGCAAGTGGCTCCCCCCACTTGCTATTTCACTTTTATGCGAGCTCTGCTCGCTTTTTTTGATTTTTGAAGTGAGCTACGCTCGCTTCGGGATTTGGATTTACCCCGCCATGCTGCATCTCAATTACACCATGCTGCATCTCGATTACGCTGCGCTTCATCTCGATGCACGGCTGTCGCCGTATATTTTAAGATAAGAATAGCCGGCAGTAAGCGAGCTCACTTCCGGCTATTCTTATCTTAAAATGCATGGCTCATAGCTAACGCAAAAAGAGACAATCCAAATGGATTGTCTCTTCATATGTGCGTGACAGGATTCGAACCCACGACCTACTGGTCCGTAGCCAGTCGCTCTATCCAGCTGAGCTACACGCACTAATACCATTGCTATCAGCAACAGTAATTATTTTACAACATAAACTGTAATTTGTCAATAATTAAATGAAAGAAAAACTCCTAAAAAAGACACAAGAAATGTCACAACGAAATTAATTATAAAAATAACAAGAAATATTTTAAACACTAATGGCATTTTATGCTTTTGATTCTCTACAGGCACACTATTTCTATACGGACTATATCTGTCCACATCATTAACCCTACTCTGCTGATTGTGAGGCTCATTGTGACTGTATCCGTTATCATATCTGTCATGATGTGCCTGATGATTAGCCTGTTCACTATGGTCATATCCATTATCATACATATTATGATATGCCTGATGTTGCTCAGCTGCTGTTGCATTCCTATTAAAAGAACCACACTTCGGACAGATTCCATGATATTTATCATTATCAAAATTCTTATTACAATTATAACATTTTATCTTCATATGCATCTCCTGACTTATAATTGATATGCGATTCCTCCATCAATTATAGTATATTTTATATTTGTCTGTACGTCCATAATATTTCCATCTGTGATTACAAAATCTGCATCCTTGCCAACCTCTATACTTCCAACTCTATCCTCAATTCCAAGATGCTTTGCCGGATTAATAGTAATGGCTCTAAGAGCTTCAACCACATCCATTCCTGATTTAACCGCAAAACCTGCACATAACGCCAGATACTGCTGTTGTATCACAGGAGCATCTGTAATTATTGATACCTGACAACCGGCTTTTGCCAGCACACCTGGTGTTTCAAACGATTTGTTTTTTAACTCATATTTTGATGCATGACCAAATGTAGGTCCTACTGCCACAGGATAATTCTCTTTTGCCAAATCTTCTGCTATTAATGAACCATCTGTACAATGCTCAATTGTCAACTTTAAATCAAATTCCTTTGCTATTCTTATAGCAGTAAAAATATCATCAGCTCTATGTGCATGTGCCTTTAGAGGAAGCTCTTGTCTAATTACAGGCAGCATTGCCTCAAGCTTTGCATCATATGCTGGCAGCTTTGATATATCTTCACCCGCAAATTTTATTTTTTTATCATATTCTATTGTCTTTCTAATCGTATCTCTCAACTTTGATGCTGTAGACATCCTTGAATAATTATTCTTATCCTTATAACATCTTTTAGGATTCTCTCCAAAAGCGCACTTCATGGCAACAGGGAATTTCACAACCATATCGTCAATTCTATGCCCTGCTGTCTTAATAGCTGCAAACATACCACCTAATACATTCGAGCTTCCCGGACCAGTTCCAACACAGGTAACACCACCTTTCCGTGCTAAAGCAAAGGTCTCATCCTGAGGATAAATTGCATCTATTGCTCTTAGCTGCGGAGTAAGAATATCATTCATTTCATTAAAATCCTGACTCTCAAAACCAATTGCATGCCCATCAAGACCTAAATGACTATGTGCATCTACAAGCCCCGGATATACATACAAGCCATTTGCATCTATACATTCAACATCATTATCAGCCATTAGCTTTTTATATTCCGTAATTTCTTCGTCTTTATCCAAATTATAAACGGCTTTAATCTTTTTATCTTCAACTAAAATAGCCGCCTTAAATGAGTTTCCATTAATCACATCTAACATTATACCATCTTTAATACAGAGCATTAATTCTTCGCCTCCTATATTTTTCATTGAATTAATAGTATCATATTTTATTTATTTTTGCCATATTAGCGTTATTTTAATATTAAAAATAAAAAAAAGAAACATCAAAAGATGTTTCGATAATTAATAATGCCGGCGACCGGAGTCGAACCGGTA
>JAZQLB010000241.1:0-7437 GCA_045542475.1 Lachnospiraceae bacterium
CCGACTTCAATCCTTGCCGCCTCAGGGCATGATATTGATAAGGACACCTCTCTGAGATTTTCATACTCCTCATAATGTCTTGGATAACGCTGACATAATACACACATCTTATCCTCGCCAGCATCACAATATACATCACAAAGCCCATCCTCATTAAGCAGGGCACATTTCTTATTACACTGTTCAAACAGCCCCGTTTCCCAATCAATGGAGTTTCTTATACGCACACCGATATCTCCCTCCATCTCGGCATACATTTTCAATGACTCCTCATCTATGGCAATCTGCCAGCCTGCTGCACAACAGTTATCCTTACAGGCACTGCCTGTACATACAAATTTCTTATAATAATCAGGATATGTATATTCCATATTGTCACCTCGTCTTATAGCTCTATTACATCACTTACTACAGCCTGCCTGCATTTATCACCAAACTCCGCCTTAATGGCTGCCGCCGCACTCTGTCCGGTGCAATGCACAGGAATTATTAAATCTATATTTAATTTATCTATTTCTTCTATTACAATTTCAAGCTTCTTAGAAGCCACCCCTATAAGGTGCATACCTGCATACAGACTATATATATGCTCTCCCGGGAATTTAGCCTGCACCAAACGCAATACATTAATAATTCCCGGATGTGAGCAGCCTGCAAACACATGAAGTCCCTTATCACTTCTTATAACAAGAATCTGCTCATCAATCATGCTATCCTCTATAAGCTCACCATTTCTATCAATCTTCAAGGCAGCATTAACCCTTTCAAACTCCGTTACATAAGGAATGCCGCTTATAAGATATACATTTTCAAAAAGCTGCGTATACTCTCCGGTATACACAAACCTTTCCCTAAGCTGCTCCATAGTCCTTCCTAATCTCCAAGGAATTCCTATTTCCCTGTAGGTATCCGTTCCCTCATTTCTTGCCTTTTTATTTTCAAAGGCATTCTCCCTTACATAAACATGTGGAAATCTACTGACATTTGCCCTGATACACTCTGTCTTATCGGCAGCTGCCATTAGGGAACCTTCCCCCTTATGGTACATCTCCGCCAGATACTCCAGACCACCACAATGGTCATAATGCCCGTGACTCAGAATAATTGCATCCAAATCCATTAAATTCTCGCCCATTCTTGAAGCATTACGCATAAACACATCACTCTGTCCTGTATCAAACAGTATCTTCCTGCCCTCATACTCAATAAGAAGTGACATTCCATGCTCAGCAAGATATCCTCTCTTATATACAGTATTCTCATTTAAAACCTTAACTACCATAATCCGTCTCCACACATAAGGCTACACCTTATTTTCCTTCCATGCAGCAATCATCTTACTTGTCATACTGATATCATCATCAAACACAGTAATCTCATCCCTTTTATACCATCTTGCAAGAGAAAGCTCCTCTTCATCCATATTAATGGTATCCTCGCCGTCTAATTCTGCAAAATATCCTAAAAGAAAGCTTCCGTCCATTCCCCAAGGCTGACTGGTGTAATAACGGATATTTTTAACCCTTACACCAACCTCCTCAAGAACCTCACGCCTCACTGTCTCCTCAGCAGACTCTCCAATCTCCACAAAGCCTGCTATAAGTGCATAACCCTTATAATATCTGCCATTATACTTGGTCATAAGAAGCTTGTCCCCGTTACTGATACCTACAATAATCGCAGGTGATATTCTCGGAAATATCATGTTTCCACACGAAGAACACTGCATTGCTCTCATTTTCTCATGTCTTTTAAGAGTCTGACCGCATCTTCCGCAGAAATGATTATCCCTATACCACATATACAGATGATACCCCGTCATTTCCGCGAATACCCTGCATTTCGGATTAACATGACGATGTTCCTTATAATTCTCATACCCAAAACCTGCCACAGCTTCATCCGTATTAAGACTTACAAGAAAATACTCCTCACCATCAATGCCAAACAGATAAATATACTCTGTTACATATTCAGCAATCTCCCTATATAATGGGAAATACATCTCCACATCATTTGCCGAATTATCCGGGGTTCCGTCATCATACAATATGTGCTTATACTCACCGCCATTATCACAGGCCCTATGCCCTACTAACACCATATTATCACGAAAGCACAGGCATACCGACTCCCCCTTGATTTCCTTTATAGCATAACCATTATCATATTTCCTTGGTAAAATATCCTGTATCATGTTTCCTCACACCAGTTTCCTACTTCATATCAATAGCAATATCATTTCCACTAACCTTAACTGTTGCCAGACTTCCGGTAACAAGCGGCATCATAGGTGAAAAATGACCCACGTCTGCATCCATTATAATCGGAACATTATATTTAGAAAGAATTCCCGTAACTGCATTATAGTGGTTCATTCCCATCATCTCCTGCCCAAAACACAACGGTCTTCCAATAATAAAGCCCTTCACATACTTAAACCAGCCTGCATGCTCAAACTGCCATAATGCCCTTCTGATACTCATCACATTAAGGTCACAAGCCTCAAGGAACCATACAATGCCCTCTTCCCTATAGCGTTCATTAAAATCAGCCACCTTATCGTAATCGGTTCCTACAATATTAGCCAGACAGTCCATACAGCCACCTAACAGTCTTCCGCTAAATTCTGCCATATTTATCTGCTTTTCGTTCTCAAATACTTTAATAATTCTCTCCTCAGTTACATTATAAGCCGCAAGAGGATACTCAGCACTCTTAAGCGACTCCTTTTCCCATTTATCATAGCCGTGAACAGACTTAATTTTACCCGCCATTAAATCATGTGCATCCTTAATAGCCTCATGCCAAGGCTCCATACCAAAGCTTGATGCACAAGGACCATATATTGATGCCACATCACATATGGTAGTCAGCAAAAAGGTAAAATTAGTATTATCAGAATACCCCATATACCATTTAGGCTTAGCCGCCTTAATCTTCTCAAAATCCACATAATCCAGGATTTCGCACATAAGCTCACCGCCGCCACAGGAAATAATGGCATCATTCTTATCACTACAATAGCTTTTGGTAAGCTCCTCGCCACATTTTTCAGGAGTGTTACTAATACCTATTCCCTCTCCTACATAGCAGTTAGGACCAATATCAAAGCTGTAGCCCATGTCAGCAAATTTTTTCTGTGCATTATTAAACGCGGTATAATAAGGGTCTATGTTACAGCCCATTGCCGGTGCAACAAAACCAATTGTTCCATTCTGTGGTAAATACTCTGGATATCTCATATATAAGCCTCCTGCAAATTATTTAGTCGTTCATTATATTACCCTATTATGACATTATCTCACTAAATTGACAGTTTTTAAAGTAGAAGTTATACTTTTTTCGATGTGAGGTGTGGGGTGACGGGCAAGCGGAATGTAATAGGAATGTTTGTTGCCATACCAGACTGCTATATCATACAACAACATTATACCCTGACAAAATATAAAATAATTAATATAAAATTTTATGAAAAAGGAATCGATTATAAATGACTAATATAAAAAAGATTGCATTAATAATATTTGGAAATTTAACTTATGCGTTTGCGGTGGCTTATTTTATTCTGCCTAGCGGGCTTATTACAGGTGGAACTACGGGTATTGCTTTGTTTGTGAATTACTTAGGCGGCATACCTATTAGTGGTTTTGTTCTGGGCTTTAATATCTTAATGTTTTTAGTGGGATGGTGGATTCTTGGAAAGAGCTTTGCCCTGTCTACACTGGTAAGCTCAGTGGCTTATCCTATGCTTTTGGAGCTTATGCAAAAAATTCAACGAAATACAGGAATTCTTACGGATGACATTATTTTATGTACTATATTTGGTGGTCTGCTTATTGGTGCCGGAATTGGACTTGTAATCCGTGCAGGTGCTTCAACGGGCGGTATGGATATTCCGCCTCTTGTGCTTAATAAAAAATTCGGCATTAATGTGTCTGTATCGCTATATGTATTTGATATTGCAATTCTGTTTTTACAGATGATTTTCTCTAATAAGGAGCAGATTCTCTACGGAATACTGTTAGTATGCATATATTCCCTTGCTCTTAATAAGGTGCTTCTTATGGGAAAAAGCAAAATTCAGCTACAAATAATCAGTGAAAAATATGAGGAGATTAATAACCTTATCTGTGACCGCTTCGACCGTGGCAGCACACTTTTTGAGGTAGAGGGCGGCTACACCCGAAATGAAACATACGCTGTACTGTCGGTTGTTAATCAGCGCGAACTGTTTGCCATACAGGATGCCGTACTTAAGCTTGACCCTAATGCCTTTATTATTATAAGTCAGGTAAATGAAGTAAGGGGACGTGGATTTACGCTTAATAAGGTATATGAGAAGAAACAGAATTCCATATAAAACAAAACTCTCGCATGCAATACGGCATGCGAGAGCGTGCTCATTATGTTTAATTTTTATGTTGCAATATTTACCCCTTTATGTTACCATAATTTCACAGAAATACCAGAGCCGGGCGGCTTACCCTCTTCATCGGAGGGGCTACCCTCCAGACAAAAGAAAGGAGGGCGTTGCCAATGGTTACATATTCTGACTTAATTCAGTTTTGTATACTTATCGTCACCCTTGTAGGTCTTTGTTATAAGATTTTCAAGGATAAAAGTAATTAGCCGCCATTACTCGCACTAATGACGGCTATTTCAAAATAAATAGCTATTAATTATTGAGGGTAAGCCGTACCTCTGGTACTTCCCTTTTATAAAACTATAACATAATAATTAAAATTATTCAATAGAATTTTATTTAAACTTCTTTATCTAAAAACAGCGAAAGCTGCCCATCAATATAAGTTTCCTGCTTAGCCTCCTTAACAATATCCGCCTCCATGGCACTACCTATCAGAAATGGGGAATTAAGATTATGCAGCTTCATATTCTGTCTTACAATATCCTTCCCATAAGGTGTTATGATTACAGACCAGAACTGCCTGTAAGCTTTAAGCTCATCAAGCCGCTCCAGCATAGGCGTGGGATTTTTGGTACAAAAGCTTATACAATCTACCACCTCCGGCGATAACCAGTATTTTGTCACCTGCTCGGGATAGTAAGGATTCCTTGCATACACATACCCCTCCTGTACTCTATTATAGAACCAGTCGCTAAAAAACGCCGGAATGTCCGTACGCATGCTTGCACTAATAATCATTTACCCGCTCCTAACTTAACTCGTCCAGCAAAATATAATACCTTATTTTCTCCCAATCCGGCTCAATCCCCAGCTTTTCAAAAAGCATATCTGCATCAAAGTCAGGATACACCTTACCGCCATAGGTTCCATCAAAATTATGTTTAAGGCTTCTATAACAAATTGCAATATCATTCCATTTATCACCAACACCCATATCACCGATGTCAATAAAGCCGCTGACCTTCCCATTATCAAGCATAATGTTTGGCAGACAAAAATCTCCATGGGACAGCACCGGCTCCGGAGAAGGTTTATTTTCTTTCAGCCAGTCAAGTAATGCCTTCGGACCTTCAAAGCCCTTTTCTCCAAAGGTATCCGGCTCCGCATCCTCCACATCCACTAGATCATTATCTACCAGATACTCTGCCTCTATAAGCTTATCCTCAACAGTTTTCACACAAGGACAGTCAGCGATATCCACACTCCAAAGCATTTTTAATGCCTCTGTCAACAATGTAAGAAGCTCCTGTGGATGTTCGAGATAGTATTCGTCACAGGACATCTCCCCTTTAATCCTTGTCATAAGCAGGTAACTTTTACCATCACACACCTCGTGACATATTACCTTGGGCGCAGGAATTTTCCCATCAAGCCACTTCATCATATAAATAGTGTCTTCAACCTGCTTGCTATCCTCTTCGATTTTTAACACCATATCATCATAGATAATGACAGTTGACTTTGATAGACCAGTAGTGTCCATATTACTCTTCTGTCCTGTTGTTAATTTTTTTATTCTTTCGGGAATTATAAACATATCTACTGTCACTCCTAACTAAGCCTTAATCCTCTTGGCAATTCGCCACATCAATAGCTATAACCAGCATAATACCCATGAGCTCATCCTCCGGATTGGCAAACTCAATTACGTAGGTGTCGCCTCCCTGCAACCATTTCTTTGAAATATGTATAATAACATTGCATCCATCATACACATCATAGCCCCGTTTAAATAAATTACCCTCTACACGCCATCCATTAAAATCAACCTCATATTTTTGAGTAAAAAAAGTGGACCGCTCTGAAATATGTCCAAATAATCTGCCTCCTACCTCAATCTCAAATTGAGGCTTAAAAGCAAACTTCTTCTGTCTTATCAGAGCAACCTCGTTATTATATGCATCATATACATGAAGCTGATGTCCAAAGGCAAATATCTTTGCCTTTACTATATACTTTACATTACCTACCGCATCGTAAATATCATAGGCATCGCCCCATGAGAATAATCGCTGTTTAATTAATAGCTTCATTTGCAGTTTCTCCATATTCATAAAAGTAACTGTTTATATCTTTTATAATTAGATAAAAACTCCTCTATCGCTTCACTTATCGCCTCATATTCATGATCATGCACATAATGCGGACAAGCAAGCTCTATCATAGTCCCATTCTGTACGCTTTCAAGAAAGTCCCTCTGATGCTTACGCCAAGTTTCTTCGTCCCAGCCTGTACCCACACCATTTGAAACAAATAAAAGCATTGGAACCTGCGGAACACCGCCTGCCTCTACCTTCTTTGCATTTTCCTTTATGTATTCCACCTCTGTCAGCATTGTGTCAGAGGCTGTTCTGCTATAAAATACTGCTCTGTAAATTGCCTTTTCGTCTTCTGTAAGTGTTCCATATTTAATGGCATCACTTTCTGCAATTCCTGGTAATAGCCTCGTTATTCCTATATTTGCAGCAAACTGACCAAGCTTAAGGCTAAACATATTAATTTTATATTCTTCATATAAACTTGGAACTGCCATATCAAGAGCAATAATTGCCTCCACCTCATCAGGATACTGCTGTGCCCAGTATAAAGCCTCTATTCCGGACATTGAATGAGGACACAAAATGTATGGAGCCTCTACACCTGCTGCCTTAAGTGCGGCTCTGGTATCTTCTAAGACTGAGTTAATATCCCTATCCTTCTCAACTACATCACTAAAGCCATATCCGAATTTCTCAACCACTACAATTCTGTATTTGTCACTTAATAGAGAATACAATGACCTAAAATCCAATATAGGCGAGCAGGTTCCGCCACCCGACATAAATACAAGTGTTTTATCACCTGCGCCCTCAATATAAACGCTCATATTGTGACCATTTACCTCTACGATTTGCCCGAGCGGTGTAAGCAGCTTTGCTTCCCTGCTTAATTGAATTTTATGGTTTACATATATTGCCAGAAGCAAAACCACAACAATCACTATTATAAATAATAAAGTCGGATCGTAG
>JAZQLB010000242.1:0-3844 GCA_045542475.1 Lachnospiraceae bacterium
CAACAACACCATCTGAGCTTACTACATAGAAGGTCTTGTTACTCTTCTGTGTCTTCTCACTGATTATTAAAGTAGCATCCTCTGCGGCTGTATACTGTAAATAGCAACCACCATTCGGAATAGTTCCGCTTGCATTAGAACCATCTGTCTGAGCCTTTGTGCCTCCTGCTTTGGCATACATACCATCCGTCTCAAAGGCTGTTGCACCTGAACTGTCAGGACCACCACTTGACCAGCCATCTCCCATTAACTGTAAACCATTATCCGCAGCTGTATTAGAATTTAATAATGCCTCTGCACTCCATATTCTGATAATCTGGGTAGGAACAAACTCAACCTTGAAAATATTCGCAGTTGAACCTGCCATATATGCATAATAGGTTGTACCCTTTGTTACTTCCACCTTAACCTCATCATAGGTACTTGCTGAGCCTGATACTGCCGTTGCTACAACAGCACCATTACCATCAACTACATAAAAGGTCTTATTGCTCTTTTGTGTCTTCTCACTAATTGTTAAGACACCATCATCTGTTGCTGTATACTGTAAATAACAGCCACCGTTTGGAACAGTTCCGCTTGCATTAGAGCCATCTGTCTGAGCCTTTGTTCCTCCTGCCTTTGCATAGGTTCCATCTGTCTCAAAGGCTGTTGCACCTGAACTGTCAGGGCCACCGCTTGACCAACCATCTCCCATTACCTGCAAACCATTAACAGCTTCTGTTGATGTTGCCAGTATTGCTGCCGAATCCCATGTGTATGGACCGTTAGCTGTTGATGTAACAACAGCAGCTTCTGTTGCAGCCTCTGTTGAAGTCTCCTCTGCATATACCGGAACTGTATTAATCGGTACCAATCCGATTAACATTACAGCCGTCAATGCGGTTGCCAATGCTTTTGTAATTTTTCTTCGCATTTTTATACCTCCATTTTCTTTGGCAATTCCAGAAAAATTAGTATATGTGTAGATAAATTATCCACTCATAATATATACCTGTAAAAAATTGCCTATTAAAGTTAATTATACAATTTTCACCTCTTCACGTCAATTCTTTTGTATATTTATATCACACTGCAATACCTTATATTTTAGTACCAATTAACCTAGTTTTCCTCCCATTATCTATGCCCACATTATTATCTTATTTCATACATAATTATTCCATAACAAATAATTTGCATAATTCCCTAACTTAATATATATTATTAAGTACCAAAACTTACAAAGGAGCATAATAAGGATTTATGAGAAAAATAAAATATATTTTTGCAGTACTCTGTTTGACCCTGTTATTTACCGGTTGCTCACAGCCTGCCATTTCCGAGACCGAGTCCGGAAAAGAGGTAACAGCCACCCTACCTGACATCTCCTCTGAAACTGGAAGCTTAGAGCAGGAAACCTCTATAACAGAGCCTGCTACTGAGGAAGCTACCACTGAAGAGCCTACTACTGAGGAACCAACCACTAAGGCTGCTGAGCCTGTTGAAATATCCCTTATCGCAGTTGGCGACATGCTGCTTCACGGTGGAATACATAATAGTGCATTACAGGCAGACGGTTCCTATGATTATACTCATGTTTTTGAGCATACCAAGGCAAAAATTGAGGCTGCCGATATAGCAGTTGCCAATCAGGAGGTAATTCTTGGCGGCGTAGAGCTTCAGGTATCAAGCTACCCTAATTTTAATTCTCCACAGGATTTCGGAACTGCACTGGTTAATACCGGCTTTGACGTTATTTTACATGCCAGCAACCATACAATGGATAAGGATTCCATTGCAATTGAAAATACAATTAATTTCTGGAAAAACACATATCCTGATATTACCTATTTAGGTATTAACGAGAGTATAGAAGACCAGAACACAATCCGAATTGTGGAGAAGGACGGAATTAAGATTGCAATGCTTAATTACACCTATGGACTTAATGGAATTCCGTTACCACAGGGCAAGGAATACATTGTTAACCTTCTTAATGAGGAGCAGATTATTAAGGATTTAGCACAAGCAAAAGAGCTGGCTGACTTTATAATCGTATACCCACATTGGGGAACCGAATATGTCCTTGAAGCTACCGACTCCCAGAAATACTGGGCTCAGCTTTTTGCTGATAATGGTGCTGACCTTATTATTGGTACACATCCTCATGTAATCGAGCCTGTTGAATGGATTACAGCAGCTGATGGAAGAGAGACTCTTGTATACTATTCTTTGGGTAATTTTATATCCATCCAGTATTATAACTATTCTATGTTAGGCGGTATGGCAGAAGTAACCATATGTAAGGATGAGACAGGAACCTACATCTCTGATTATGGAATGGACTTTTTAGTAACACACTATACTGCAGGAAGAACAGAGATGACCACATATATGCTTGAAGATTATACTGACGAGCTGGCTGCAAGACATGCCATACTTGTAGAACCATATCAGGGAGCTTATGCGGAGGGTTATACCAATGTTAATCAGTGGTATCCATTCACTGTAGAGGGCTTAAATAATCTTGCAAGACAGATATGCCCGGAATTTTTTGAATAGAATTAAGAGTTCTCTTTGACTCTTTAAATAACGCAATAAAAGCTTAGATGTAAAGTTAAAAACTGACATCTAAGCTTTTTATTATGCATTTCTTCTAACGTTGAGCTAGGATTATTGCAATGAACATTATTACACATCCGGCTATTTCATTTGCACCAAGACTTTGGTTAAGAATAATCCAACCTGCAATTACTGATATAACGGATTCCAGACTTAAGATAAGAGAAGCAACTGCAGGCTCCACGTTCTTTTGTCCTATTATCTGCAATGTGTAGGCTACTCCACACGACATCACCCCTGCGTATGCAATCGGCAGCCATGCATCCAAAATATCAGCTATTTCCGGTTCCTCAAACATAAGCATTCCCACACCTGATATTATGCCACAGGTAAAAAACTGAATACAGGATATAACCACACCATTTGCCCTTGGTGAAAAATAATCAATAACCATTATATGTGCCGCAAAAGTAAATGCACATACAAATATCAGCAAATCCCCCTTATCCAATCTCAGCTCTCCCGGCATACAAAGGGATTTTAACCCCCATATTGCAAGTACCACACTTATCCATATATGATACCCTGCCTTCCTTTTAAGAAAGATTCCCATAACAGGCACAATAACCACGTAAAGTGCCGTAATAAACCCTGCTTTACCCACAGTAGTATACATTATTCCTATCTGCTGTAAATTAGAAGCTACACACAAAAGGCATCCACAAAGAACACCTCCAATCACCGCTTCTTTAGTAAGTAATGTCTCTTTTGTGGCAACCGGATGATTACTTATATTTTCCTTGTTTTCATCACGTATTTTCATGGCATTTATAATAAAAATACAAGGTATAAGAACCAGCCCGCCAATTATTGAACGCACACAATTAAATGTAAATGGTCCAACATAGTTCATACCTACACTCTGCGCCACAAAAGCTATTCCCCATATCGTCGCTGTTAATAGCAATATTAATGAATTCCTTATTTTCGTTGTTTTCATATACGCTCCGCAAAAATATAATAGCGCCGGCAGACTGCCAACGCTATTATGATAATAATATAGGGGGATTGTGTCAATTAAGACTTATTTCTTTATCTGATTAAGCTGTGCATTAAGACCTAATAACTGCTCCTTAGTAAGCTTAACACCGGCTGTTCCCATAAGACTTGTAAGACGAATAACTGTAAAGCCACCCATCATCTGCATCATTCCCTCAGTCATTTCAAAGCCCATAACCTTATCCTGACCAAGATGTCCCATCATCTGTCCCATAAGGCCCTTAAATAATGCATTTCCAGC
>JAZQLB010000243.1:0-2807 GCA_045542475.1 Lachnospiraceae bacterium
GAGGAGGATGATGAAGAAGAGGAGTATGAGGATTTCGATTATCTGATGTTTACCAAGCTTCAGGAAATAAGGGAGCTGTTACTTTCTATTGCCCAGAACAGGGAGCTTCCGCTTAAGATAAGAATGGCTCTTATTCTCACCATGACACATGATATCCAGAACAGAATTGATAAGGATGAGATATTTGAGATTGATGAGCTGCTTGATAAGTTTATGCAGGAGGATTTTATGCCAAAGGCAATTAAAAAGCTTGGGGCATATGAAAATCATATATTGATAAGAAAGGCTAATCTTAGGGATATGATGGGCAGGCTTCACAAGCTGGAGGTATTAAAGGCTGACTGGACGGATTTTATAAATGAGTGTGAAACACGACTGTATAATGAGATGTCTGTGGAGGAATATTCGGCTTTAGTTAAGGACTTTGATGAGTATTATGCGGATAGAGAATATGAGTACGAGCAGCTTTTGGTATATTTTATATTTACTTATTTTTGTGGCTCGGTATATGATTATGAACCCGAGAGCAAAATTAAATTTGGATTAAATAGTATAATGATGATGCGTGAAATGGCAATGTACATCTGGCTTAAGAATGGCAGGAAGCTGACACTTGACGACCAGATAGAGCTTGTGCACCGATATTCAAAGGAGGTTGAGCATTCCGACCTTAATCTGGATGATATGGAGCGTATGGTTATGAAGGATAAGGCTTTTGGGCTGAAAAAAATGCTAAATGCACTTCTTGGTTGACAAATTGACGGGCGCACTTGGCAGTTGCAGAAGTATGAAATATTGTAAAAATAGAGTAGAGCAGAGGCGGATAAATCCTCTGTAGGGGAGGATTTATGCAGAAAAAGAAGACTGATGAAGAAATAAGACAGTTTCAGGCTATGAGTATTTTAATGAAGCTGAGCAGGTAGTATATGTTCTGGCTGATTACTATGAATCAGCGTTTATGTATAATTCAAGCCTTCGTGATTATTTTGGAAGTGAAAAAAGAGCTGTGTGCGTGGCAAGAACAAGCCAATGTCTGGAGGCGGTAGGCGCCTATGACCATCAGCAAATATTCATATGTTCTAAGAGGAGTAAAAATGGGTCTTTTTGATTTATTTAAAAAGAAGGAAAAGAGTACAGCGCTTGGACCTTTAGCAGGAATAAAATTAGAAAATCAGAATGGTGTTGTTGTGGATTTTACCAAACAGCAGCTACAACAGTATCTTAATATTATGTATGAAGATATAGACCAGTTTGTAACAATGACCGTACCAGTGGTTGTAAATCGTGTCAGATATCTTCAAGCCTGTGTGGCAGGAAATCAAATTAACATTCAGGCAGGAATCGAAGAGTACAATCAGATTACATTAGTGGAGAAATATTGCTCAAAAGAAGAATGCAATCATATATTTAGCGATTTTTATGATTATTCGGAGGTGGAGGGTCTTGAGAACTATACCTTGCTGAGCGTAAATTCAAATGAAGCTCTTGGCAATGCAAACGCTTACGACAATTATAATAAGCCTCTTCAATATGAGAGAGGGTATATTATCGGAAGTGAATATATTTCACATTGTCTGGGATATAAATTTGTGTTGCCAGAAGGGTGTACCGTGTTGCCGGAAGAACTGACAACTGACTGTGAGAGCTTTAATCAAATAGTTGACTTTGGAATTAATCTTCCTAATGGCAGTAAGGTTTCAGTGCTGGTGCAGCAGTTTACAGAGAGTGAACCAATGCCGCCAATTAATGATGAGATTATTGTGGCAATGCAGAACCAAATAGCTGAGGATAGAAAAAGAGCCGGAATGGAGGCTGAATTTATAGGAATAGAGAAGCTTATAGGGAGAAGATTTGCCCATAACAGGCATGTCATAAATACTAATGGAGTTGCTGTAAATGTGGAAGAGTATACATATTACACACAGTATTATATGCTTAATTTTTTATTTTGGTACGCGAAGGGCTATGAACAGGAATATAAGCTGTTAAAGGATTCAATCCATATATTATGATAGATAATATGTATATTTTTAGCTGATGTCCAATGATTCGCCATCTATGGTAAAGACATTTTTACCATAAATGCTACAATAAATCCATACCAAATCACAAGCGGAGGACAATATGGATACAGTAAAAATCGGAAAATATTTATCAGAGTTAAGAAAGTCCAAGGGACTTACGCAGGAAGCTCTTGGAGAGCAGATAGGAGTCACAAATAAAACTATTTCACGTTGGGAAAATGGAAACTATATGCCGCCAGTGGATGCACTTCAATTACTTAGTGAGTTCTACGGCGTAAGTATTAACGAGCTTTTAAGCGGCAAGAAGCTTACTGACGAGGAATATAAAGCAGTAGCGGAAGAGAATATAAAGAGCGTTTTAAGTATTAGTACCTTCTCACTTAAGGAAAAAATAGGGTATTATAAGAAGAAATGGTTAAAGGAACATATGGCAGGTCTGCTTCTTCAGCTGGCAGTAATGGTGATATTAGTAATTACTATGTACATATATTATAAAAATTTACTGCCTCTTATGATAATTGCAGTTCCTGTGTGCTACGCAATCAATAATAATCGAATGATGAGCTATGTAGAAGCTAATGCATATGATGGAAAGAGGTAAATGAATGTTTGACAGATTTAGAAAATGTAATGGTTTTAAGGGCTATAGAAAGCCAACACAGCAGGAAAAGGAATATATTTCAAGGGTCATATATAAAAAGTCAGAGCTTGGAGCAATGGTGTTAGTATTGTTCTTCATGATTTCTCTAAGTCGGATCGTAGCCATGTCGTTCTGTGGGCCAA
>JAZQLB010000244.1:0-28371 GCA_045542475.1 Lachnospiraceae bacterium
CCTGTGTCCCGGCTCTACCTCCTCATATTCCTTAAACCATTCAAGAATCTGGCCATAGCTGCCAATCTGCACAGTCTCAAGATTACCCAGACGTTCCTTAACCTCTGTCATTACTTCGTCTTCTGTTAAGCCCAGCTTCTCACATACAGAAATATAATTTCTAAATACCTCTTCGATAAGTGTCATGTCCATAGCAGATGCCATGGTTACAGCACAACGCATCTTTTCCTCCGTGTAGAATAGATTTTCCGGTGAGGTAGACGGACATGTAACATATTTTCCATTATGCTCCACTAACCAGTCCACTAGGAAAAGAGCTGTCTCCTTAAGAAGAGGATATGCTCTTTTACTTAAAAATCCATTATCATTAGTATATTCATAATAACGGTAAAATTCCTGTGACAGCCAAGCCATACCCATTGGCCACATAGACCAGGATACGCTTTTTTCTCGTCCTGCCTTTTCACCATAGGCAATGCCCATAGGATTAGTACAGCCCCAGCCATCGGCATTATGATGATGTACGGTTCCACGGCAGTGATAATTAATTCTTGCAGTTTCCTTACCATTCTTCGCCAGCTTCTCCACTAATGCAAAATATGGCTCCATGCATTTTTCAAGACCGCAGCTAAGTGCAGGCCAATAATTCATCTCCAGATTAATATTTGTCGTCCAATTGCAGCTCCATGGTGCCTGAAAATCCCATGACCAAATTCCCTGTAGATTGGCAGGAAGTGAGCCCTCCCTTGAAGATGAAATCATAAGATATCTGCCATACTGGAAATACAATCCAAATAAACCGTTATCCTCTTCGCCTCTTTTTAAGGCTTCAAGTCTCATATCCGTAGGCAAATTCTTCTGCTCGCCAAGATATATCTGTGTTTCATTATATATCTGCCTGTAATCCTGTATATGCTCCTGCTTAAGAGCCTCATAAGGCTTTGACAAACTGGCTGGCTTAACGGCTTCAACCGCCATAACAAGAATTGATACATCTGTAACCTCTATTGCTTCATCGGTTATTCTAACCTGTCCATCGCATTCCATAATTCGAATGCTGCCACTAAAGCACATACCTCTATGGCCCCATATTACAGCCTCTTCTCCCCTCTTTACATAGGATGGGTCCAGATGTTCAGGACAATTTCCCTTAAAGCTAATACCATCCTCTTCTGCTGAATATGTACACCTAATAAGGGATTCCATACTGACAGACAAATCCATTACCTTATCATCAGCAGTAAGCTTTATTATAACTGCTTTTGCCGGGTACGATGAAAAAATCTCTCTATGGTAATTAATGCCATTACAGCTATACTCCACACTTGCAATGGAATTCTCTATGTCCAGACTTCTTCTGTAATCAGATATTTCTAAAGCTGGCAGCTTATAGCTTATCTTAAGATTACCAAGGGGCATATAGGACTCGCCATATTCCCCTAACATATTCTCCCTAATCACTTCTGAAGCCTCATAAACCTTACCTGCAAATACCAATTCTCTTACTTTTTTAAGTGAGTCATATGCAGCAGGATTATTTTTCTCACGCTCATAGCCGCTCCATAGGCTCTCTTCATTAAGACCTAGGATTTCCTCTGTAACACCACCCCAAATCATGGCACCAAGACTGCCGTTTCCAACGGGAAGAGTCTCCTCCCAGCGGCTTGCAGGCTTGATATAGAACAATTCTAGCTTGTCATTTGTTTCGCTATTCATTATTACCCTCTCCTACTATCTGCTCCCATTCCTTTGGGAGATATTTAAGTGTATTTCTAATCATGTCCTTTAACATTTTATCTGCGTCCTCGGCACTGCAGCTTACCAACGGGTCTCGTCTTATAGCCCTGAGTAATCTGTCATAATCATATTCCATGGCTGCCTTTAAAACATCTTCATGATTCATTACATGTGGTGTCATAAGTTCAAGGAGTTCACCAGTAAGTTCACCTGCCATAACAGGGTTAATGCTGTCCCGTCCAAATATCGCATTAGTCTCTACTATGGCAGTTCTTGGAAGATTAGCTATCTGACCATATGTATTAGGAATATTAACATTACTAATCATTCTGGTAAGTCCACAAAGAGCCTTCATTAAAAGAATTCCTTCCTCGCCGGATGGTGTTATTTCGACAGCTTCCTCTCCGCTTACCAGCTTACGGCTCCTCTCTAGAAGTCTCTTTAAATCTTCCTTTCTCCAATCAACCGTAGTCAAACCAAAATCCCAGCTGTCTACCGTCTCCGGGTTCTTAAGATATATCGGCGGCATAAACTCTGCCAGATGACGGTCTCCTGCTGCCGCAATCCATCCATATTTATTAAATAAATCAAACTTCACACGGTGACGGCAGCCAAAGCAGACCTTTTCCTTATGAGTTCCATCATCAAAGCCCTCATCAAAATGCTCCTCAATATATTTTCTGTATACAGGGAAAATATTAATTCCCTTATAGGATGCAGAATCAAACCATGTAAAATGATTAATTCCAAGTACATTTACCTCGATTTCATTTCTCTCAATACCCTTAATTCCAAGCTCATGCTCTAAAATTCCTGCCAACATGTTCTGTGTTCCAAATACCTCATGGCAACATCCAAACGCCTTAATCTGTGGAAATACATGATACAGTGTCTTAACACAAAGCGACATTGGATTAGTATAATTAATAACCCACGCCTCAGGGGAATATTCCTTAATCGCCTCTGCAATCTCTACAAACATAGGAATTGTACGAAGCGCCCTAAGAATTCCACCCGGACCTGCTGTATCGCCAACTGACTGGTATATTCCATACTTTTCCGGCTCATGCACATCTGACTGCATTTCTTCAAAGGTTCCCGGCATAATGGAAATAACCACAAAATCTGCTTCTGTTAAGGCTTCCTTTAAAGAATCTGCCACCTCGTAATTCCATTTACTGATTGCATCCTTATGAGCCGAAACCTTAGTTCCTATAATCTGATTGGCAAGGGCTGCCTCTTTATCAATGTCATATAATGCTACTGTTCCATTTAGCTGTGGCTCCAATGCCAAATCATTCATAAATTTCCACGCCCAGCCCCTTGAGCCCCCGCCAATGTATGCAATTCTTAAGTCCTCAATCCGATTGTTAGTATACCTCATAAAAATCTCCTTCCCTAAACATCCAAAAGAGGATGCTATAAATAGTCATCCTCTTACACTCTATACTCTGCTTATTAGTTTATCACATCAAGGCCTCAAATACCATTACTTCCGTAGCAAAATCCTTCATTTCATAGTTAATTCTTATGCCCTTATTCATAAGCATATCACCTGAATAGATTTTGCCGGTAGCTGTATTCTTATATCGAATATCAGCCCTTAAGCCCTGCATTTTCACACGGGGGTCCTTGGTATTAGCAACGGCAAGAATCTTGCAGGCAAATAAAAATACTTTATTCTTATCCTTTGAAACAACCTCCCAGCTGCAATAGTTCGTCTCGTAAGGGCTTAATACTCTATAGAAATCACCTGTTCTCATAAGGCTGCGGATATCCTTTTCAAACTTTATCTGCTCCTTAACCTCATTAAGCTCATCCTCAGTCATCTGTGTAATATCAAGCTCATAACCAAAGGCTCCCATATATGCCACATCAGCCCTTGTCTTTAACGGTGTCAGTCGGTCACACTGGTGATTAGGAGATGCCGATACGTGAGCAGATATGGATGATATCGGATAGCACATTGAGGTTGAATACTGTATCTTAAGCCTTGCGATGGCATCTGAATTATCACTTGCCCATATCTGAGGCATATATGCCAGTACGCCCAAATCATTTCTGGCTCCGCCGGAGCTGCAACCTTCAAATAATACATCAGGAAAAGCTGAAGTTATGGCAGACATTATTCTGTAATAGCCTAAGGTATATTTGTGATTATATCCCATGCATGGCATGTCAGTAATCTGTCTGTTCATGTCCCACTTAACATATTCAACATTGGCATTGGCAAGAATATCCGATACCACCTTGATTACATATTCACATACCTCATCCTTACTTAAATCCAGCACCAGCTGATGACGTGATTCTACCGGCCGTCTCTCATCCACATGTACCGCCCAATCAGGATGAGCCCTGTACAAATCCGAATCCGGGCTTACCATCTCCGGCTCAAACCACAGACCAAACTTAAGTCCCTTTTCGTTCATCTGCTTTGCCAAACCATCAATACCAGATGGCAGCTTATGCTTATTAACAAACCAGTCACCCAGTCCGCTTCTGTCATCATCTCTCTTGCCAAACCAGCCGTCATCCAGCACAAACAGTTCAAGCCCTACCTCGGCTGCCTTCTCAGCCATGGCAAGAAGCTTCTCCTCAGTAAAGCCAAAATAAGTACCTTCCCAGTTATTAATAAGCACAGGTCTGTCCTTATGTGTCCAAGTGCTGGTCATAAGATTATTTCTTATAACATCATGATACTCCCTTGATAATTTTCCAAAGCCTTCATCCGAAAAGCAAATAATGGACTGAGGTGTCTCAAAGCTCTCGCCAGATGCTAACTTCCACTCAAACTGATGTGGATTAATACCCTGCTGTACTCTCAAGAATCCGAACTGGTCAATCTTTGCAACTGTGGAATGATTGCCGCTATACACCAGCGAAAAGCCATACACATCACCATGTACCTCATCAGCCTTTGCATCTGCAATCATCACAAAAGGATTAAGCTGGGCGCTGCTTCCGCCTCTGGCACTTTCAAGCTCCGCCTTCATGCCCATGGTAAGTCTGGTTCGTTGCTGCTCTCTTTCCCTGCCCCATGCTCCCGGAAAATGAATAACATCATAATCCCCCATAGGTAAATCAAGGCTGGCAGAATACGCACTCTTAATGCATATCTCTTCATCCGAGACATTAACAAGTACAGCGTGCCTTGCAATAATATTGTATTCATCAAACACTGTATAAAATAAATGGACCTCTAATCCAATAACAACATCCTCCATTATCACCTCTAAGGTGTCAGAATGTGCATTCCCCTTAAAAAGTGACGGCATTCCCTTAATACCCACGGCAGTATCATTATGTATTATATGATCCTTAACCTTAAGGGCAGATACCATATTACCAAACCTATTAACTACCTGATATGCAGGATTTCTAAGATCGCTCGCTCCGTAAGACGGATATTCCTGTGGATACATATCAAGACATCTTTCATTTGTAACAAAACCCCAAGGCTCATCCCATTCCTCACGCATTAAGGAATAGTCCTCGTCAGGGAGTTTCTTACCGAAATGAAAATTCAGAAGGTTCCTATGCTCGTCTTCAAACAAAATGTAACTGATTTCACGACCTTGAAGATGCAACGTATTGCCGTTTTTTATTATCATGGTGTGGCTCCTTTGAGTGTATTATTTTATGAATTGAATGTGGTTAGTATGTGTCATTGTGGTAACCCGGTCATTTCGCAGGATTACAATGTGTTCTACTCCGGACTCGCTCTCGCTTGTTGACGGGCGTAGCAGTACTAAGCTCGAAAAGCCCTCGCTAAGTACTGACGTCCTTCAAATGTCCTGCGTAGAACACATTGTAATCCCGCGAAATTCGGTTGTTTCAACATATACATATTAAGGACATTCATTATAGTAATATAATAGCTCAGTATCGCTATGTAATAAAGAGCCTCTCGTTGACTATAGGGGTTAAAATGTGATATACTCCGGCTATGAGCCATGCAGTTTAAATAGGGAATGGGCTTATCAGATTTGCATGGCAAAAGGTGCGAAGCACCTAAGTTATAGTATATATGGAAATTCAAACTCGTTTAAATTTCCATATATACTATAACCCAATGCACCGAAGGTGCTTTTGCCATGCTAATCTAATAAGCCCATTCCCTATTTAAACTATTTGGCGACAGCCCACACCGAGATGAAACGAAGTGTAATCGAGGTGCAACATTAAAGGAGTCCTCATGGAACATTTTTTCAGAAATTATTATACATATACCAACCTAATCCCCACAGACATCTACCCAGTCCAATATGGCGAGGAACAATGCGAACCGGGACATCATTTCGGTCCCTGTGTAAGAAGCAACTACATAATCCACTATGTATACAGCGGCAAGGGTATTTTTAAGATTCTTAACAAAGAATATGAATTAACGGAAGGACAACTCTTTCTAATCCCCCCTAATTATTCAACCTATTACAAGGCTGACAGTAATATGCCTTGGCTATATCGCTGGGTGGAATTTAATGGAAGCATGACAGAAAAACTGCTTACACACTCCGGGCTTGATGTACATAATCCCATACTTTGTGACACAGCAGCTTTAGACATTGGGAACAGTATTATTAAGCTTATAGAATGTGGTGAAGCTTCCTTCGAAAAGCTTATGCCTCACTTCTGGAATTTTATATATGCCCTGACCAAACAGGAAATACCTGCTATGCCTGAAAATATTTCCGAGGATTATATAAGAAAAGCTGAGACCTATATAAAAAGTAATCTTCACAAAAATGTTAATGTCTCCACTACTGCTGACTATATTGGCATAGACAGGAGCTATCTATGCAGACTTTTTACCGAACATAAGGGCTTAAGCCCAAAGCAATATATAGATAATCTGAAAATGAATATGGCAGTCCAGTATCTTAAGCAGACTGAAATCTCTGTAACAGAAATTTCAATCAGCCTTGGATACTCAGACTGCCATGCATTTAACAAAGCCTTCAAAAAGCACTATGGCTGTTCACCAAGCTCTTGGCGTAAAAAGCCTGGTTTTGAACAAAACATTATTAATTAATTATTCTCTAATGGCACGAATACTCTGCTTCCTTTATTCTCTGCTGTTAAGCTCTCTGCACGCTCTATAGCCTCCTTACAGAACTGAGCCTGTGCAAGAACGGATGACTTACTTCCACGGCGGTCTACCTTATCATAGGAGCCGTCGTTTTTCATTACATGAGCCTTCATATTATCGGCAAGCTGCACATCTAAAATATGCTTAACCTCCTTCATAAGAGTCTCATCCTCAACCGGAAACATAATCTCAACTCGTCTGTCCAGATTACGTGACATCCAGTCAGAGCTTGCCATGTAGATTTCCTCATTACCGCCATTTTCAAAATAGAATATTCTACTGTGCTCAAGGAATGTTCCAACAATTGAACGCACAGTAATATTCTCGCTGACACCTGAAAGTCCCGGAACAAGACAGCATATTCCTCGTATAATAAGCTCAATCTTAACTCCTGCTTGAGAAGCTTCATAAAGTTTCTTAATCATATCCTTATCACAAAGAGAATTCATCTTGGCAATAATGTGTGCCTCCTTGCCACTCTTGGCATGCTTAATCTCTCTGTTAATAAGATAGTAAAAACTATCTCTTAACCAGATTGGTGCTACTGAAAGCTTATTCCAGCCAAGCGGTTCTGAATAACCAGACAGCATATTAAATACCGCCGTTGCATCCTCGCCGATAGCAGGTGAACAGGTCAGTAAGCCCATATCTGTGTATAGCTTTGCGGTGGAATCATTGTAATTACCTGTGCCAAGATGCACGTATCTTCTGATTCCGTCCTCTTCCTTTCTGACAACAAGAGTAATCTTGCTATGGGTTTTAAGACCAACCAGACCGTATATAACATGACAGCCTGCCTGCTCTAACTTTTTTGCCCAGATAATATTATTTTCCTCATCAAAACGAGCCTTAAGCTCCACTAAAACTGATACCTGCTTGCCGTTTTCTGCTGCTGCTGCAAGAGCCGCCACAATCGGAGAATTACCGCTGACTCTGTAAAGTGTCTGCTTAATGGCAAGAACATTAGGGTCCTTTGCCGCCTGTCTTACAAAATCCACCACCGGAGTAAAGGTCTCATATGGGTGATGTAACAGAATATCCCCACGCTTAATCTGGTCGAATAAATTCTCTTCATTATTAAGTGCAACTACAGGCTGTGGAGTATATTTTTGCTCCTTATATTCATTATAATCAAAGCTTCCATACAGCTTCATAAGAAAGGTAAGATCAAGCGGACCATTAATTCTGTATATATCACTATCGCTAATCTTAAGCTCCTTCTTTAAGTGCTTAAGCAGACGCTTATCCACTTTATCCTGAACCTCGAGACGGATAGCCTCGCCCCACTGACGTTTCTTAAGCTGCTTCTCAATTTCCTTAAGAAGGTCTGCTGCCTCCTCTTCATCAATGGTCAAATCTGCATTACGCATAATTCTGTAAGGATATGAGCATAAAATATCATAGTTTAAGAAAAGCTTATCCATGTTACGCTCAATAATCTCTTCCAGAAGAATAATGGTGTCCTCACCCTCTTTTCCCGGAACTGTTACAAATCTAGGAAGAACTGATGGTACCTGAACTGTAGCAAATTCTTCCTCATTATCCTTATCATTCTTTTTCTTAAGTAGTGCCGCTATATTAAGTGATTTGTTTCGGATAAGAGGAAACGGACGTGATGAATCCACCGCCATCGGCGTAAGTACAGGATATACATCCTCATGGAAATATTTATCCACGAACTCCGCCTGCTCTTTAGTTAAATCTTCATGGTTCTCGATTATGTTAAAGCCGACTTTTTTAAGTGCCGGAATAAGTGAACGGTTATAAGTAGAATACTGCTTTTCCACAAAATCATGAGTTTTCTTATCAATTGCTGCTAACTGCTCTGTAGCTGTCATTCCTGCAATATCTTTCTTGGTATACTCAGCATTAACCATATCCTTAAGAGAAGCAACTCTTACCATGAAAAATTCGTCTAAATTAGAGGATGTAATGCTTAAGAATTTAAGTCTCTCAAACAACGGATTATTATTATCCCTTGCCTCCTCCAATATTCTTATATTAAACTCAAGCCAGCTAAGCTCTCTGTTAATAAATAATTTACTATCTGACATTAGCTTACCTCCTATCTCTTCTGTTTCATAACAGGCTTAAGGCCATACATTTCCTCAAAGAAACCACACTGCTGTGCAAAATATGCCTTCTCAACAGTCATATCCTCAAAGCTCTCAGCTGTTACAATAAACTTGCCATCATCTACCTGCATCTTAAGCTTTTTAAATTTCTGACGATGTCCCTTATCAAGTGCATTACTTAAGCGTAGAATTGCAGTCAGCTTGGCAATAATAAGGTGTGATTTCTTATCAAATGCCCACATGCTGTCGTCCGAATCAAAATCAATAGAAATGTACTTAACCACACTGGCGATAATCTTACGCTCAAGATGTGACAGTCCGATAATCTCTGTTGACATGATAATACTGTAGGAGCTCTGTGCCGGATTAAGCATATTAATGTATTGCCCTACATCATGCAAAATACAGGCAATCTGTAAAAGAAAACGCTCACGCTCTCCAAGTCCATGATATTTCTTTATTGTATCAAACATCTGCAGCGCAATTTCACCTACCATATTAGCATGATTCTTATTAATGGAATATCTTTTGGAAATATTCTTTGCCGCAGCTAAAATATCTGCCTCAAAATCATGGTTTAGCTTAAGCTTTTTATTCTTCTCTGCAAACTCTACGGCAATTCCGTCACATATGGTAGTTCCCGGAATCCAGATAGTCTCAGCCTGTGTAATATCCAGAAATCTCTTATATACCATAGCACTAGGCAGAATAAGCTTGGCATGCTCATATGGAATATCCATAAACTCATTTATATGCTCAGGCTTTACCCTATATACATGCTCATAGAATTCGTTAAACTCTGCACGAGTAGCATATTCTCCATCCTTAAAAAACTCTCTCTGCTTTGTATAATAAGGAATAAAATCGCCTATGAATATAACATTATTAATCTTCTTTCCCTTAATAAAGAAATCATTAAGCGTAGCCATATCATTATCGATATATTCTTTCATAATCTCAAGATAATTGGTTACATTCTTAGAAAGGTTAGAAAGCATCTCATTAATTCTAAGGGCACCAAGCATAACCTTCTGTGTGGTCACCAGCGTTCCATTATCAAATATTGATACCTGTGTACTTCCTGCACTTACATCCACAAGTGCCGTAGACTTTTCAATTATTTTATTAAATTTCTCATCCTTTGCCGCTACTGCTTTGTAATTAACAAATCTCTGCTCGGAATTACTAAGAATCTTTACATCAAGACCCGTTCTTACCTTAATTCTGTCAAGAACACTTATGGCATTCTTTGCCTCTCTAAGTGCACTTGTAGCAAACGCCTTGTAATCCGTTACTGCGTATGACTTCATCACTCTGGAAAACTCGTATAAAACATCACACAGCTCATCTACCTCTGCAAGATTAATCTCATTACTTGCATATGTACTTTTTCCAAGCTCTGACATATGTCTTATGTGGTCTAACTTCTTAATGCCGTTGTCCTTTGAAATCTCATAGATTGCCATTTCAAGACAGCTAGAGCCTATGTCTATTGCTGCAAATATTGAATATGCCATTGTATCACCTTTCTTTCTGATTTTGGGAATAATGCTTAATTAGTACTATTATAACTCATATTTGTGAAAAAAGCACGTATAGATATATGGTAAATCCATTTTTATGTGTGCGGTAATACAATATACCAAACGTCTATATATAAAACTGTATGGCATACATTAGTGCCAGCATGGATACTCCGCATTGTGTCTCATTGTCCTTAAGCATTCTTAGAACCTCGTCCTTGTGAATCCATTTCTTGGCATTAACTTCATTTTCATCAATTTCCATTGATTCAGTATCCACCTTGGCTGCAAACATGTGCATTTTAAGGTCGGACATGCCGTTGCTTGGATTGTGACAGCCCAGATAGGTTAAATCCTTTAGAGTACAGCCGGTTTCCTCCATACATTCTCGTTTTGCAGCTGTTTCCGGTGTTTCATCTGCTTCTATTCTTCCTGCCGGAACCTCCCACTCAAGGCGCTTAGTTATATAACGCTTTGACTGAATCATCATTATTTCGTCTTTTTCATTTACGATAACTACGCTTACTGATTCGTGTGGATAATGAATTTTGTGGTAGGTGTTACATATATACCCATTAGGCATCTGCACCTTATCTGAATACAGGGATACCCAGTCACTTTCGTATATTATGGTTCTGTCAAGTCTTTGTGGAAAACTGCTGTTATCCATTTCCTTATTCATATTTGCTTCCATATCTACCTTCCCTGTCGCCCACACGTCAAGCTGCTCCTCACTATAATCCGCTCCCTTCACACCATGTACCGTATTACAGAAAAGTTCAGTAATCTCACTCAAATCGTCCGGTGCATATTTTCTAAGTGTTCTATTAATCTGTTCGCCCTTTAAAGTGTCCTTTAACTGCTGGAATTTCGGTACAAACTGTGTTCCAAGCCTTGCCAGCTCTCCAAGCACTCTGGTTAAACCAAAATCTGTTGTATACCAGTTGTCCTTAGTTATATCCATCCCATCCGAACCATACACCGGAGCAATCATAAACTTAGTATCAGGAAAGCAGAACTGATAAAACATCAAACACCTTCTGGCATGAAATGCCTTACAGCATATAATTGCTTTTTTTAGTTCCATTCCCTTCTCATCTAACAGCTTCCTTGTAAATCTGGCATTATCAGCAGTGCATTGGGATTCATTTTCTTCGATTATGTATTCTGAAGCCACTCCGTTAGATTTAAGAACGTCTGTGTAAAATTCACACTCTGTATAATAATCCTTATTGTATATATCTGCCTTAGATTTCACGCCAAGAAACTTGCCGAATTTAATTGAAAACTTGCCTGATGGAATAACATAGTCAGCCATGCCTTCGCACCATAGTTTTGCAGCCATTTCAGGCAACTCAGGATACGAGCCGCCAGGAATCAGTATAGCATCCGCCTTCTCTAAAGTATCTTTAATAAAAATAAAATCCGATATATCCTTAATCATTCTAAAATTCATAAGTATATCCTCCTTCATTTTATAATCACATATCCGCCACTATATCCAGACACAATAAAAGTGCCTTTTCAAGTGATTTGCTTCCCCAGTCCCTTTCGTCATAAGCATCCACATTGGCAAGAGAATCCGCTGTAAATAAAAGCTGTCCAAACTTCGCCCCACGAAACTGGGCACATGCCGCCAAAGCAGAGCATTCCATCTCAACAACCATGCAACCCTCAGATTTTCTATACTCAATCTTATCCCTTGTCTCCCTATAGAAGCCATCCGTAGACCATGTGTTACATTCTGTGTATGGCAGCTTCATTTTCCTTAAGGTTTGTTCAATCGAATCAAGAACCTCTCTATTCAACTCCACATATCTTGACGGCGGCAGATAGTGATATGAGGTACCTTCATCACGTAACGCCTTCGTTGGCACAAGAAATGTATTCTCCTGCAAATCAACCAATGCACCACATGAGCCTGATGAAATAATCTTCTTAACTCCGTAGCCTATTAACCAGTCCATAAGCTGGGCGGCAGCCGCAGAACCAACCGGAGCCTGACAAAGGCAGATTTCCTCCCCCTTATAATCAACTATATAGATTGGATACTTTTTGGTTGCAGAAATAAACTCTGATATTACCTTTGCATTATGTGTTTTTGCATAGTCGTCAATAGTCTCTCCTAAGAATGCAAATACTGCTTTTTCCGGCAGCTTAATGCCCAGCTTTTCATGAGTTGGCATTATTACTGATATTGGATTATCATCGTATTCTAAAATTGGAATGTCGTTTTTTATAATTGACATGCTATTATCCTCCGTGAATTATTATTACTTTATAACTGCTTAAAATAAGGAATATAATTGCTTCTCTTCTTCCGTACAATCCCATGTATCATAGATTTGGAATATAACAGTCTATAATCTGTGGCTGACTGCGAAAAGCCACATCCCAATCCTCTATTATGAATTTCTTTAGTTCGTCCCAGCCCGCATTACATTCCTGATACGTCTTTATATTTTTTTGAATTAATTTTAACCTTGAAATATCAGGTGTATTGACACAGCCATACGCTGTGATTAATTCAATTGCTTGATTAAGATTGTTCTGTATTTTTATTAAATCATTCTCTTTAAAAATAGTAATCCCCTCCCCATAACATTCGGATAATAATATTATCTTAGAATTATTTCCTTTATCACCACCGCAGCAGAGAAAAAGAGCATTAATCCAATAAGCCACTGATAAAGACGAATCTGAATCTGTGGTACAATTTTTAAAAAATCATCTTTTTTTACATAAATATAAATCGGTACATTTATTTTAGGCTTAAGATTTGAACCATTCTCATCATAGATTTCATATTCCTTTCCATTAATACAAAATTTATATGTACCATGATATACCCGAATCTTTACTTGTACCCCATTGTCTACTCCTGTGCATATTGCTTCTACTTTGATACTCTTCCTTTTAACCCTTGCAATCAGATATCCAAAATAGATTGACATTGGAATAAACAAAATCATAATACTCATATCCATAATATACTACCTCATCAAACAGTAAATCATAACCGCCTGCTGCACCTCCAACAAGCATTTCTTAAATTCATATCCAACAAAGAATTCCGATTCTATTACATCCTCTGAAACCTCTTCCCCACGGAAAAACGGTGGACAAGGATTAAGCAACGCCCCTTCATTTGCCAATTTCATAATCTCAGTTGTAACCTGACAATTCTTAAAATCAGCCAGTGCATCGGCAGGAAGAGAATCCGTGCACACAATATCCTTTCCTATAATCGCATCACTAATATTATCATAGGCAGTTATACCTTCAATTTCATAGCCCTTTCCACAGCATTGCTCCAACTCAAATCCCAACACATCCGAGGCTTCCTTCCATGCTAATCCGATATTTCCCTTTTTGCCACAGAATAAGTATTTGTCCTTAACAAAATCCTGTCGAATTTTAGAAAGCGCATACATGTCCGAGAGTATCTCGCATGGATGATTAATGTCTGTCATGGCATTAATCACAGGAACTGTAGAGTATTTTGCCAGCTGTTCAAGCACATAAATATTCTTATGTCTGGCAATAATGATGTCCGCCCAGTTGTTTAGATATCCACATACATCCCTTAAATCCTCCTTTTTATCCAGAGTCTCTGTAGGAAATAATATCGGTTGTCCACCTAATAAATAAATTCCCTTCTCAAAGGTGACTCTCGTTCTTATACTTGAATCTGGAAAAAATAGAACTACGCTTTTTCCTTTTAGAATATCATTATATTTGCTCTGACAAACCTCATCAGTGAGCTTAAAAATCTCATATATATCATTAGCTGTATAATCAGTTAATCTAATTAGATTCTTCATCCAGTGTCTCCATCCATTTCTCCACATTATATTCTTCGTCTATGAGCCAGTAATCACAGCCATGCTTCTTACACTGCTCCAGAGCTTCTTTATTATCCCGAAGCAGAATCTCTTTGGTTAATCCGCTATCGTGCAGACGTTCTTCTATCACGCTTGCGTATTTCTTAATATCATCAAAATGATTTTCTATGTAATTCTCCGACATCACAAGGCAGATATAGCGAATATCCTCTAAATAATCCTCATCAAAATCCTTCTGCCAGTCATAAGGAAAATAGCAGCCCTCAATAATCATATTCTGGTCGTTTTCAATGGCGGTCTTAATCATTTCCTTAACTATTGGCCATAGCAAATCCGTCAGCTTATCGTCATCCTCCGGTGTCAGATTAGTGTATCCGCTTCGTATCAAACCCATTTTTAAGTGGTCTAAAGACATACAGGAATAATGGTATTTTTCGATTAGCTTCTGTGCTAAGGCAGTTTTGCCTGTGTGGGTACTGCCGGATATTAAAATTATCATTGAATATCATCCTTTATTAGTTTATTTTTGAAAAATCCACTCTTACAAATTTCTTTCCGTTAGGAAGCTCACATTCTTGTGCCATTTCTAATTTGTATCCAATCTCCTGCATACTGATGATAAGAGTGTTTTCTTCCATCTGATGATGAACTTTTTCTAAACAATCAAAGGCATGCAAATACGGTGAATCCGATACAAAGCTCTCATCCGAATTTATTTGTATAATACATGATATATATTGTGGTTTTACGCGCTTTACAACCCTCTTAAAACATTCGTAGCCAACGTATTCAAGCAATAAATTGGCTATAAGTAATTCTGATTCAGGTAGACTCAGAGCCTCATCTAATAAATCAACGCAAATAGTATATAGTATATCTTCTAATTCCTGATATCTTTTTTTACATTCGTTAAGATATTTCTGATTAACATCTACACCATAGACCAATTTTATTTTCTCTTTGTCTATATGCTCAAGTCCATTCCCCCCGGCTATGCCAAGAACCATTATCGAAGCTATGTCATACGTATAAAACTGCTCCTTCATCATGCTATTTAATACTTGGAGCTGATAAACACTATCCAGGCTCATATGACTTTCGTAATCATGTAAATTAATTTCTTCCCATGGGTTACTCATTTAATACCTCCAATTCCTTTAGTGGCTTTATTCCCAGCACAGTTGCAGGTATTCTTATTCAGGATTACATACTTTAAATTATATACTTCCTACGCCATAGGAACATACATCTTATTCAATAATTACAGGTCTTTGGTATATTATCGAACCCTGCTTTTATATATACTTTCATTGATGTCTCCTAATTACAACGCCATCTCATGCTTTTCCATACATTCTAGTGCAACTGCCTTACCAAACCAGCCCTCCCCCTCGCCAATACAAGGGTATAATCTTTTTAATTCTTCTATTTCTGCCTCCGTAAGCTCTGCGAAATCCTCTATTCGTCTGTTGCATTCTGCAACAACATACTTATGGTCAAAATCAGCTCTTTTAAACACACCAATCACCTTGATTTCGACCTCATCTCCCAATTCATACTCCTTATCAGTCATTAAAATGCAATCCCAATGTGGCTGTGGTGGAGTGCCTGATTCCTTTATCCAACCATAAGGCTTAGTAAACTGTCGTACATATTGCAGTGATTTGTATTCCGTTGATACAAACTGCTTAGTTTCCGCATTATATTGCATACGCATTGGATATTTATAAGTCTGTTCTACTATCATATGTAACATAGTTTTCCTCCTAACTTAGAACTACTTTTATTCCCAATTATCAATGGCATTTTCCAGCTTATCCACAAAATGCTGATAAAAATTATCTGCTATCTTAACAATTCCTGCCTTGTCATATTTACTCCATAACACTATTTCTCCCGAAATTGTATCAATACACTCAACAAACTCATCACAATCCTCAATAACTAACAATTCCTCCGGCAGCTTTATTCCCAGTAATGACTCTGCCTTAGCAAACTCCTCGTCTGCCGGAAATCTCTTTAAAAAGGCATTCTCAAAAACCTCACTATTAGCTTCAATAAGTTTAATAATTGTTTCTTTCATATCAACCATTCCCCTCTCCAAATATTAGAAAAAATCCACAAACCGGATGGACATATGCATACGAAAAAAAGTGCTGTGAGCCAAACCTTTTCCCCATAATGAATAGAATTAATTTTCTTCATATGTCCATCTCCTTTGTGGATTCAAAAACTATCTAGGATAATATTAAATTTACTTTCCCATAATCGGTGAAACAACAGGCTTTCCTTCTCTATCCAACAATGGTGTCAGTCCTCCTGAGTAACCACTTGCATGATATATATAATTCACACCTGTTTCTCTGTCAACCCAAATCTCTGTAACATTTACTGCACCCTGTGAGTACACCTTTTCAAATCTGTCTGCTGTTTTAGCCATACTATTTTCCTCCTAATTCTATACCGCGTTCCAATATGCTACAAAAATAAAAACACATCCCCATGCATTCCCTGTATAATCTCTTACAACCAGCATTCCATAGATTAAGAACATGGTACAAAGCATCTCAATAATTGCATCCGGGGTAACACCAATCACACCATGCACAAGAATACACATAATCGCGCAGATAATGGCACCCCAGTTAAGAAATCTGTTCTTTGAAGGATAACGCTCATTTATTTTGTTGCTGATTACAACATAATTAAATCCCTCAAAGAAGCCCCAGCAAATAGCAGTAATAAGATAACCAAGTACATTACTTGGGAAACCGCTTGCCAAAACCTCCCTTGTGAAATTTACATCTGAAAAAGGAAGCCATGAGTGAACATTACCTGCGATTAAACCATAAATAAGCTCAGGCGCACAGCATACCACACTAAGTAAGAGTGTAAGTATCAGCTTTTTGGTAGTAAGACCATGTGAGCAAAAACTCTCCTTACGCATAATGCTTACTATGGTTATACCAAGGCCTGCCAGACCGAACTGAAATATTCCGCCCATAAACAGAACTCTTAATACTACATTGATATCCTTGTTATACGCTATACCATTGATTTGCTTACCAAATATACTGTATATGGTAAGAATACCAAAGGATACCAGTGCTATAATCCAAATATCTGTGTCTAGTTGCTTTTTTCTTTCTTTTGTTAACATTTTCTTTTTCTCCCTTGTTAATTAATTTTTATCTGTATACCATTTTGGTATTACATTCTTCATCCCATCATACCAATTAAGCACATCCTCTGCCTGCTTTGTCATAACATCTATTTCGTCCTGACCAAAAGGAATCGCCCATGGTAATGATGACAGTGTATTGCTGGCAACATACATGGCGAGTATCTCCCAGAATTCTATAGGTACTGCCTTATCAAAATAACCATCCACCATTCCTCTTGCAAATGCAGGTGAGGCTTGTGCACTCCACACTATTCGGTTGAACTCCTCCCATGGATCCCCAAAATCAGGTCTGTTAAAGTCTATAACTACCAGCTTACCATCATTATCAAGCATAAAATTACCAATATGATAGTCCCCATGCTGATAGTTCTGTGGTCGTCCCTTTAATAAATGCCTGTGAGCTTCTATATATTCTATAAAAGCCTCACCATTCTCATATTTCAATGAACAATCCCTGTACATGGCGATTTTCCTGTCCATCTTCCTGTTAAAATATTCCTCCCAAGGCTTAACCGTATCCGGTGCAGGAATGGAATGCAGCTTCTTAAGAAACTGCCCGGCCTCTACACCATATGAATAACATTCTTCATCAGAATAAGTACCAATAACCTCGCACAAATCGTTCCCATCAACCCATGACTGAACAGAATACACACCCTCATCACAGGTTCCAAAGCTAATCGGCAGGCACATCCTAATCCCCAACTCTGCCACCTGTTTCATACTCTCAAATTCTGCCTTGCGATACTCATACTGCGAAGCATCCGATATACGAAGCAGATATTTCGTTCCATTATCGTCCCGAATACAGTACTTCTTATCCTTAGACCAGCCCTTTTTAATTTCCTCTAATACCGTATAACCCAATATTTTCATTATCTTTCTCCCATCTTATTAATCCCTTGATTTATAATTTCCCAACACCTTAATTGAAAGTGCCTCTTCCTCAATTCCACGAAGACAATTCTTAACCGCAGGGTCGGCAAGATTACCGCCAAAATCAATGTAGAACATAAACTCCCATTTCTTGTCACTTATTGGTCTTGACTCAATCTTTGACATGTTAAGACCATTAAATATTACATGAGAAAGAATACTAAACAGACTTCCCGCAACATGAGGAATCTCGAAACAGATGCTTATCTTGTCCGCATCCTCTGTAACCAGTCTTTTCTTAGATACGATTACAAATCTTGTGGTATTAATACCCACAGTATTAATACACTCCTGAAGCACCTCAAGACCATACAACTTTGCGGCATTCTTGCTTGCAATAGCAACCTGAGTCATGTCATTTTCCTCAATAACCTTCTTGGCACTCATGGCTGTATTAGGTGCACTAAGCTGCTGCCAGTCCTTGTGCTCCTCTAAGAATTTTCCACACTGCATAAGTCCCTGTGGATGAGAGTACACACGCTTAACCTTACTAAGATCCGTTCCCGGAATACCAAGAAGTGCATGCTCTATCTTAACGGTCTCCTCAGCCACAATATAATTATCATACTCTCTTAATAAATCATATGTATCATTAACCATTCCTGCAGTTGAATTATCCATTGGAAGGACTGCATAATCTGCCTCTCCGTTCTTAATTGCCTCCATGGCATCCCTGAAGGTGGCAACATTATAGCAACTGACCTCCTCACCAAAGAACTTAAGGCTTGCCTCATGGCTATATGCTCCCGGAACGCCCTGATATACTACCTTGCAGCCCTTTTTTGCCACTCTTGAGATAACCTCATGAGGAAGTGCTTTTGAATGACCGCCGCTCTCAAGAATTCCATACTGTAACTTACGGCTTAAAGCCATTATCTGCTTAAATAATTCATCAATACATTTCTTATCGAAATCATTCTCAGCCAAAGCACAAAGTGTCTCAAGCTTTGCCTGCTCTCTTTCCTTATCAAGCACAGGCTTATTGTTTGCAATTTTGTACTCTGCCACATCCTTACTTATGACCAGTCTCTGCTTAATCAACTCCACTATCTGCTTATCAATAACATCTAATTTATTCCTTGATTCTGTTAAATCTATTGCCATATAATCCTCCATGTATAAACATCTGACTACTTTTGTCAAATTATAAATAATCATAACATTTTCATATTCTTTTCGCAATAGAACATTGATAACAAACAACTTAATGTGTTAAAATACTATTGAAGAAAAATTTTACATTATCATATAAATATAATTACTTAATGAGGAGAATATATTATGAAAAGATTTATAAAATTTGTTCCGCTTCTTGCTATTATATTGATTATTGTGTCAGTTTTCGTATTCAACCATAACGCTTCCAAAATGAAATATAATCCTGAAGGACTACAGGGAAATACCTCCGGCAATCTGCTTAACGGTGGATTATTTGCTGAAAATAACGGTATTATATATTTTGCCAACCCTTATGATGGCAATGCTCTATATTCCATGAAATCAGACTGTAGTGATGTTAAGAAAATTGCAGATGATAACGTATCATATCTTAACGTATGTGATAATTACATATTTTACGCCAGGGAAGATGCCAGCAGTTCCGGTGTAGCTGCCATTTTCCAGAGCCTTTCAAGTGGAATTATCCGTAGAACCATTAATGGCAAGAATTATGAGACTTTGGAGCCGGGAATCATTACAGAAATGGTTCTTTACGGCAATAATCTTATATATAAAACAAATGAAGCCGGTATATATTATAAGCCAATTGATGGTAAGGCAGGCGCCCGTGCTACAGCTCTTAATTTTTCAGTATCAGGTCTTGCAGATGGCACAATATACTATTCAAATGATGTAAGCAATCATAATATATATGCTTTTGACTGTACCAGCAAGTCAGTTACTGAGTACCTTACAGGTAATACATATCTTGCTTCAGTAAGCAGCGGCTGTTTGTACTACATTGATTTAAGTAACAATTACGCACTTACCAAATATGATATGGTTAGCAAAGAAACCACAGTACTATACAGTGGCAGATGTATTAATTATAACGTATATGATACAGTAATTTTCTATCAGACCGAGGGAGATGAATATTCACTTAGAAGAATGAATACTGATGGAAGTAATGATACATTAATTGCCTCAGGAAGTGTTGAACATATAAGCTGTACATCGCAATATACTTTCTTTAATTTCTTTAATCAGAATATGCTTTACAGAGTACCTACCTATAGCGGCAGTCAGGTGGAAACTGTAGTTATTGAGTAGTAGTACTATAAACAAGATAGGTGCATGTAAATTTAAAAGCAGAAGAAATATTGTCATCCTTGGATAACGGGGTGCTGATGAGAATTCTTGGCCCAACAGTTTAGCTGGTCCAAGAATTCATCAGCACCCCTTCATCCATTCTCGACTAATATATCTCCTGCTTTTATGCTTCTACATTTCCTATATTACTTATCCTACTCAGCTTTAGCCTCCGCTTCTTCAAGCGAGGCATATCCATACAGCCTTGCAGTATTCTCCATTATCATCATATTAAGATTATTCCCCTCCTCTGCCAGCATAAGTACATACTTGCCATAGAGAATAAAGGTTCTCTCCGAATATGTTCCAAGCTCACCTCTAAGATAGGTCTCTGCTGAGGTATCATAAGGAGTATCCTCACTTGTATGAATATATCTTATCTGCTTTGAAAGCTTTGGATACCTATCACTGAATTCTTCAAGCCAGCCTACTTGTATGCCTATTATCTGCTCTGTAAGCTGCTTACGTTCACAAGAATGCTCCGGTAAGCTGTCCTTTAGCTTAATATACTCTTGCGGAGCAGTGCTTTCCATCATTCTTGCATATTTTTCAGTAATAAGATTTCTGCCGGTGGTCATCCCCTCTCTTAAGTCAGCATTATAGCTGTCAAGAAGCTCGTCATTCCATGCCATAAATTGACTGCTTCTCATTATATTAAAGGTAGGAAAGTTATTCTGACAGCTTGCTCTTGTGCCCTCATTTTCAGTGTGCTGGAACATATCCCACTCTGACTTAACTATTGCGGTAATAAGTTCCTGCCTGTTCATCTGGCTGATAATAGCCTCTGCCTGTTTTTCCATATACACATCCTCCTCCGTGGATAAATGCTGCTTCCTTAATAATTCTGTCAGAATACCACATATCTCTTCAATAAGAATAAGATTTGCTTCTGCATTATGATAATCTGCTTTTGTGAGCTTTTTTATTCTCGCTGCTATTAGCAACAGCTCTTCCTTATTCTCACTTCTATTTGCCATTTTTTCAAAGGCTCTGTAGGCTAATTTATAGTATGGCATATATTTTTTCTCAAGCAGAAAAATAAACTTAAGTGTATGTTCAATAAATAAGGTAAATGCCATAAGCGCCCCAGTATCATCCTGACGTTTTATGCAGCGTGCGTAATTATACTGCCCTGTCTGAGCGATTAATGCGGCTTCCTCTGCCAGCTTAAGTCTACGCACCTTTTCGGGATAATATTTCATATAGGTATTTCTTATCCATGAGAATACTCCGAGGTCGTCCTTAAATACCTCTCCATTTGTAACTGCTGCTATTGTCTCCTGCTCCAGCTCACACCAGCCCTCAAAATCTCTTTCCTCAGGTGGTGTCAGCCTGCCTGTTATTTCCCTGTAAAAATCATTTATTTTAAGAACACCAACACGCTTATTTCCCTTTGACATTATTTTTCTTGGCATAAAGCCTAAAAATTCATTTTGCAGCTTATCATATTCTGCTTGCAATGCCTCTCCAATTGCCTCATAATCCTCATCCATCAGCCACATACAAAATCCCGGACCAAAATCATGGTCTGTAGAAAGTGCATCATCCAGTCCAAAGCACTCTGAACCATAACCACATAGCCCCACTGCAATTCTGTCTTCATACTTAGGAAATTTCTCTTTAATCATTTTCCTGCCGTATTCTTCATAATAGCGCTTTGAAAGCTCAAGCCCTTTTACAGGTTTAACCCGGTTATAGACTTCAATATATTTATTATAAATTAATTCGTACGCACTATTCCTGCCGTAACAATGCTCCAACTCATTCATTGCCTTTTGATAGGCTTGCATTGCATTGGTATATAGTTTTTTTGCAGCTTCATTTATATTCTGCCCGTCTACCGTGCTATCACAGATACCATCTGCCCTTGAAAAATATAAGTCTCCCATTGCAGCCAACGCTGCTCCATAATGTGAATCCTTATATACCTCCCCCTTATCAGCCTCGAATATATTAAGTGCCTTTATCAGATGTTTTTCTGCCATATCCAACAAGCCTAGCTTAATCTCCATCAATGCCATATTTGTATAGGTGGTTGCCTGCTCTATCTCACAATTCTCCAATTTTTTTACAATATCCAATGCCCTTTTTAGATATTCAAGAGCCTCCCTATATTCCTCAAGCTCCTGACATAACAAACTGATATTATTATAGAGAGAAGCATATTTATATGGAGCATTACAAGCTGACTGCTTCAGATTATTCTCCGCCCGATTAAAAAGTTCCTTTGCTCTACTATAAGCTCCCGCAGCTCTGTTGGCTGTGGCAGCATTAATCAGAATGGTTGCAAAGCTCTCTGTATTTTCTATTCCACAGCCCTCTGCCAGCATTATTGATTTATCTGCTAACATAACCGATTCATCATGCCTGTTTGTGACCCTGTATAAGCCTATAAGCTCGCTCATTATAGCAAGAAGTGATGAAGTATCCTTCTCCTCCATCACCCTTGCCATCTTCTCCAATAGAAGTTCCTCTGCTTCCTTAAGCTTTTTTTGCTTTAGTAAAATATCCAATTCTTTAAAAACCTCAGATATCTCCACGCTAGTCCTCCCACATATTAATGCTCATCAAGCACCTGAAAAATGTAGAATTTCAAATAATATGACTCCTCTGCGGACCATAAAATCGGATGGTCAGGTGCCTGTGTTCTAAACTCTATCTGGCGTAATCTCTTATGCACATTTCTTGCTGCCTCACCTATAGTCTTGGTAAACAGCTCCTGATTCATGAAATGCGAGCAGGAGCAGGTAGCCAGATAACCTCCGTCCTTAATAAGCTTCATTGCTCGTAAATTAATCTCTCTATATCCCTTTGTAGCGTTCTTAACCGAGCTTCTCGATTTAGTAAAGGCAGGTGGGTCAAGAATTAACACATCAAATTTCTCTCCCTCCTCTAAGAGACGTGGAAGCAGTTCAAATACATCCTCACATATAAACTCTACTCTGTCTTCAAGCCCATTAAGTCTTGCATTCTCTCTTGCCTGTTCAACACCAAGCTCTGATGCATCCACCCCAATAACCTTCTTAGCTCCTGCAAGTCCTGCATTAAGTGCAAATGAGCCTGTATGAGTAAAACAGTCCAGCACATATGCATCCTTACAGATTGATTTAATGGCTGCTCTGTTATATTTCTGGTCGAGGAAAAAGCCTGTTTTCTGTCCTTCCTCTACATCTACCATATATTTTACACCATTTTCAATAATCTCAACCTTGGTATCAAATGTCTCACCAATAAAGCCCTTAACACGCTCCATGCCCTCATTAAGTCTTACCTTGGCATCACTTCTTTCATAAACACCTCTTATAGGCATGCCAAGTGCAGCCAGCTCTTTCTTAAGCAGCTCTATAATGGTAAGCTTCATTTTATCAATTCCCAATGCAAGGGATTCTACCACAAGAACATCTGAAAACTTGTCAACTACCAATCCTGGAAGAAAATCTGCCTCACCAAATATAAGTCTGCACGAGCTCATATCAACAGTATGCTTTCTGTACTCCACGCAGTCATGTACTCTCTTAGCAAGAAACTCCTCATTAATTTCGGTGTCCTTATTTCTTGTCATAATTCTGATGGCAATTACTGATTTCATATTAATAAAGCCACGTCCAAGAAAATATCCGTCAAAATCATGTACTGCCACAATATCTCCGTTCTCAAACTCACCATCTACTCTGTCAATTTCGTTATCATATATCCACAAACCTCCTGCCTTAAAGGATTTGCCGGTGCCCTTTTTAATTGTAACTATTGCTTCTGCCATAAATTCCTCCAAATATTATCTTTTATAGAATAAATTTTCATCCTATGTAAATAATAAAGCCTATAAAAATGAAAATCAAGTAGAATAAGGTGGATATATGATTAAACAATTTTTACAATGTGGTTCCGTAGGACTATTCCTTGAAATATTCTGGACAGGACTTGGATCCCTGATACATCATGACAAATCGCTAAAAGGAACCTCCTCCCTTATAATGTTTCCGATATATGGTCTTGCATTCCTCATATCGCCCCTAAGCAAGCTCCTAAAAAAATTCAACGCTCTATTTCGTGGAATTATATACGCCTTTAGTATATTTTCCGTAGAATATTTATCAGGAACTATATTAAAAAAAGCTAATGCCTGCCCTTGGGATTATAGTGCTGCCAAGCATAATTATCACGGAGTGGTAAGATTTGACTACTTGCCGCTATGGTTTATTGTGGGGCTGATTTACGAAAAGCTGTTAAAAAACTCACCTTCATAATACTCCACTCAAAGGATTTTCTATAATCTTTTCAATTAATTATATCTTTATTTTTACATGTTACAGCATACTTTTTTGTTACTGATGCTGCATTTCTAGCAGTTGCGTTTTATTATATTTTAGGCGTGCATAGATTTTCTTAGTGTTTTATGGGGGATGGGTGGTGATATAAGGAATTGAAGTGACTATGGAAGTGAATTAGTATTCCTTATATCTCGCCTGCAGTACAGTAGCAGTAATTTGCCCAAGGACAGGCAAATTAGGGATAATGCGACAAGGATGTCGCATTTATCCCGACTGCGGTCGGTCGCCCCAACATAAATGCAAGATATTAGGAATACTTATTCATGTACATCGGAACTTCAATCCCCTATATCACCACCCATCCCCCATAAAACACTTAGAAAATCTTCCCCTCACGCTAATATGCAAAAAACAGCTGCCCACTACTGCGGACAGCCGTAAAATACATTTTATAAAATTGATTAGTAAAGTGGATACTTATCTGTAAGCGCCTTAACAATCTTAATTGCCTCTGGGCTGTTCTTCTCAGCATCAGCAATAACAAGAGAAATTGCCTCTGCGATAGAATCCATATCCTCTACCTTAAAGCCTCTTGTTGTAATAGCTGCTGTACCAAGTCTGATACCACTTGTTACAAATGGTGATGCAGGGTCATTTGGAATAGCGTTCTTATTACATGTAATATTAACAGAATCTAAAAGCTTCTCTGTTGCCTTACCTGTAACACCCTTACTGATAAGGTTAACAAGCATAAGGTGATTATCTGTACCACCTGATACAAGGTCAAAGCCTCTGCTTGTAAGACCCTTAGCAAGTGCTGCTGCATTGTCAACAATATTCTTAGCATATACCTTAAAGCTATCTTCTAATGCTTCCTTGAAACATACAGCCTTACCTGCAATAACATGCATTAAAGGACCACCCTGAATACCAGGGAAGATTGCCTTGTTAAAGTTGAACTTATCAGCTGCTTCCTGCTTGCAGAGAATCATACCGCCTCTTGGTCCACGAAGTGTCTTATGTGTTGTTGTTGTTACAACATCAGCATATGGGATTGGACTCATATGAAGTCCTGCTGCAACAAGACCTGCGATGTGTGCCATATCAACCATTAATACTGCACCAACCTCATCAGCAATTTCTCTGAACTTCTTAAAATCAATTGCTCTTGGATATGCACTTGCTCCGGCTACGATGAGCTTTGGCTTACACTCCTTTGCAATCTGTAAAACATTATCATAATCAATGTATCCATCTGCATTAACGCCGTAAGGAACAACATTGTAATACTTACCAGACATATTAACAGGGCTTCCGTGTGTAAGGTGTCCTCCGTCCGCAAGGCTCATACCCATATATGTATCGCCTGGATTAAGAACTGCAAAAAATACTGCCATATTAGCCTGTGCACCTGAATGTGGCTGAACATTAACATAGTCACATCCGAAAAGCTTCTTAGCACGTTCAATAGCAAGATTCTCAACTACATCAACATGCTCACATCCACCATAATATCTCTTTCCTGGATATCCTTCTGCGTACTTGTTAGTAAGTGGACTTCCCATAGCCGCCATAACTGCCTTGCTGACAAAGTTCTCCGAAGCAATAAGCTCAATATGATCCTTCTGTCTTCCAAGCTCAGCATCCATGGCTGCTGCTATTTCCGGGTCAAATCCTTTTACGTCATCAAATGAATACATCTCTTTCTTCCTCCTGCTATGACATTAGTGTCATATATTAAATAAATTTATTGCATCAACAAGCTTGTCTGAATTATCAATAAGCTCTTCAGATCCCTTGTTAAGCTCTTCTACTGCGTTAAGCTGACGGTTAGCAGCTTCATTAACCTCTTCTGTAGATGATGCAGTTTCCTGAGCAACAGCTGAAATACTCTCAATAGCCGCAAGTGTCTCTCTCTTAGCTACATCCATATCCTTAATGCCGTCTGCAATCATATCAAGATTACCAGTAAGGCCAGATACATGAGACCCTATGTTATTGAATACCTCAACAGTTCTGACAAGTGCCTCTTCCTGTGAAAGAACAATCTCCTCAGCCTGTCTTGCTGCTGCAACGGTCTCATTAGTCTGTTTCTGAATTCTATCAATAATTGCCCTTATCTCGTTAACTGACTTTACAGACTGCTCAGAAAGCTTTCTGATAGAATCAGCAACTACTGCAAAACCCTTTCCTGCATCTCCTGCTCTTGCTGCCTCAATAGATGCATTAAGCGAAAGCAGGTTAGTCTCATCTGCAATATCGTTAATTGCTCCGATTACCTTAACGATTGCCTGAGATGCTGTCTCAAGCTCTTCAATGTTCTTAATAACCTCTGCGGTTACTGCTGTTGTATCATCAGCCTTTGCCTTAAGCTCATCAATAGTAACAAGTCCTTCTGATACAATAGTCTGTGTATTATCTGCGATATCCGCAATCTTATTGGTATTCTCTGTAACAGCCTCTATTTTCTTTGAAAGCTCATCCATTCTCATAAGACAGCTCTCTGCATCCTGAGCCTGCATTACAATACCTTGTTCTACCTCGCTGATTGAAGTAGTAATGGCCTTAGTCTCCTCAAGCAGCATAGCCGAATTCTCTGATACATTCTCTGATGACAGCTTTACAAGCTCAGATACTGAATGTGCTTCCACCAAAAGCTTACGGACATTATCAACCATGTCGTTAGTGCTTTGGCAAAGAATCATAAACTCATCCTTACGCTTGGTAGTAATATCTACAGTAAGGTCACCCTCTGCAACCTTCTCTAAGCCATTCATAATTCTCTTAATAGCTGTACCTATACTTGTTGCCATTAAAAGACCTATAGCTATTACTATAATAGCTGTAATAATTACCGTAACTACTGTAAGTGTTGCAATAGAGCTTGCATCAGCTACAATTGTTGCTCTTGGCACAAGAGCTGCAACCACAAAACCTGTATCCTCTATCTTCTGATAGAGGAAAAGATAATTATCACCATTATAATCAATATATTTGCTGTCTGCTTCTAATTCACTTGCAACAATCTCATCGTACAAAGTAGTTCCAACAATATATACAGCTTCTGTATTCTCTTCCTCAGCCCCTGCTGCAACCTCAGTATTCTCACCATCAACATCAGCTTCTACTGAAGTATTTTCTGAGTAATAATGCGAAAGCTCTCTTCCATCCGGAGTAATTAATGCAACTACTGAATTATCACCGATATCAACCGAGTTCACAACATTCATAATTGCATCATAATCAATATCCACTATAATATATCCAACCTGTCGCAAAGAAGTATTATACGCTTTTCGCAGAATTGAAAACGCATAGTCATTAGACGATATCATATCATCAATTTCTGTATGCCATCCTGCCCAAACAACATCACCTTCATCTACCAGCTTGGCAAT
>JAZQLB010000245.1:0-2451 GCA_045542475.1 Lachnospiraceae bacterium
CTTCCTGGAATTTTCTTTAAGCAATAATATTTTATATCCAGCTGCCCCAAAGGCTATGGTATAAAAAATGTAATGAGGAAAAAGCATAAAAAAGCACAATCTGATTCCGTTTATCCCATATTCCATCAGAATTACAGATGCCATTATCCCCCATGCCACACCTAAATATACTGTAACAAAATAGATTACCGCTTTTGTATATGGTGAAAGCAGCATAACCAGAACAACTCCAAATACTCTAAGTCTCATGTCCATAAGATATTTTAACATTACATCAAACTTAATATCCTTTCGAATAAAGCTGCTGATATAATCCACTCCCCATACATTCATCTTTTTCACATATGAAAATGGAATAAGATTAATTACAACTGCTCCAATAAATAAGGCTGCAAAAAAAATCATAACTGCCTTATCTCCTATCCCCAGTCTTGTCCTATGCATAGTATTCCCATAGGTATTCATATACTACCTCCCACCCTGTAAGATTGTTACACACCTTGCCTTTACAGGCAGCTGCCCCTATTTATAGACTATGAAAATAACCGCTTAATTATGCATGAAATGTACATGCAAAAAAGCCACAGGATACTTATTTGCCCATGCAAATTGTACCTGTGACCATGTCATAGATGAATACATATTATTCTCAACAATTTCATCCTAAATATTTAATTTTATATGCTGTAATTGCCGCAAGCGTCTTACCATCCTTAAGCTTTCCTGCATATATCATATCTAGTAACTCATCCACTGAATATGCCTCAACATCCACAAACTCATTCTCATCCAGATGCTGGGCTGTTTTTTTTAGATTCCTTGCTACAAATATATCAATTCTCTCGTTACAGAAGGCAACTGTAGTATCAACAGAAATAAGGAACTCCAAATCATCAGAGGCATATCCTGTCTCCTCCTCAAGCTCTCTTGCCGCACATTCAATAAATGGTTCATCAACCCCATCTCTGCCGCCTGCCGGCACCTCTATGGTAAAACGATCAAGTGCATTACGATACTGCTTAACCAGTAAAATCCTGCCATCATCTGTTACAGGAACAACTGCCGCTGCACCCTTATGCTCTAAAAAATCCCATTTCTCTGTATTACCATTCTCAAACTGAACTGTGTCCTTGTACATGCTGACAACAGTTCCTTTATAAATAAGTTCTCTGTTAAGCCTCTTTATTTCTTCCATACAAACCTCTCTGCTTGTAGAATCACTTAATATTACTGCACTTATCATAACAGGCATCAACAGCCTTTATAACTGCATTTCTAAAGCCATTCTCTTCAAGTGCTGCCACTCCTGCAATAGTTGTTCCACCCGGAGAACATACCTTATCCTTGAGAACTCCAGGATGCTCGTTGGTTTCAAGTATCATTTTACCGGCACCCACAACGGTCTGGGCAACAAATGTATATGCTGCCTCTCTTGGCATACCATGCTTAACCACCGCATCCGCCATAGCCTCAATAAACATATACACATATGCCGGTGAGCTTCCGCTGGCACAGGTAACCACGTTCATCAGCTTCTCATCCACCATCTTATATGTACCAAAGGATGCAAAAAATCTGTCAATTACATCCTTTTCCTCAAAGGAAAACTCCATTGGGTCAAAGCATATTCCGGTCATTCCCTCACCGATAAGTGCAGGTGTATTAGGCATTGCTCTTACAACTCTTACCGGCTTTCCGAACTTTTCCTTAATACTCTCTATTGAATGGCTTGGTGATAAGGAAATAATAACATGCTCAGTTGAAACTACATTAATAATATTCTTTATAACGGTATCATACATCTGTGGCTTAACTGCAAGAACAATATATTTGGCACTATTAGCACATTCAGCATTACTTGTAGCTGCAATAATGCCCATTTCCTCGCTGATTTTTACTCTCTTTTTATCTGTTGCACAGGAAAACACAATATCCGTTGGTGCTGCTGTTTTAATCAGTCCCTTCAACATGGCATAACCCATATTTCCCATTCCGATAAATCCAAATATACTCATGATGCCTCCATTCCAAGGAGCCTTATCACAAAGGTACCTTCTATATTACATTTCAATAATATTCTACATCTGTGAAAGCAATTTTTCAACAGTAACTAACTTAGTACAAAGAGCAAAAAGCTCTGCAGCCTGCTTCATCTCCTCAGGTGTTGGGAAAGATGGAGCAATTCTGATATTGCTGTCCTTAGGGTCATTTCCATATGGATAGGTTGCACCTGCACCGGTAAGTACCATTCCGGCTTCCTTACACTTTGCAACTATAGCCTTTGCACAGCCCTCCATAGCATAGAAAGAAATGAAATACCCGCCTAATGGCTTCTTCCATGTTCCAATCTCAAGTCCTGCCAATTCTCTGTCAAATACATCCAAAACAGCCTCAAACTTAGGACGAAGTAAATCTGCATGCTTCATCATATGAGCCATTACACCATTGATA
>JAZQLB010000246.1:0-7562 GCA_045542475.1 Lachnospiraceae bacterium
TATTTTTTACTAAAGGAAATAATATTTTTAAGAGAGGGACGCCTATGAAAAAAACGATTAAGAAAATTGGAATTATGGCAGTAATGTGTATATGTTCAGCTTTTATTTTTACTGCTTGTAATAATGTGCCCCCAACTGTTGATAAGAATCAAACTGATAGCAGTCAGATTGGAAACGAACAAAATACGATTGAACAGAATACAGATAAAAATAAGAATGAAAATAATGAGAAAAATACTTTAATGGAATTTTCACATGGAAGTGGAATATATGAAGAGGATTTTTCTCTTGAGATAACAGCACTTGTGAATGGTGAGATATATTATACTACGGATGGAAGTGATCCGTCCATAAGTAATACAGCAAGATTGTATACAGCAGCTATCCCTGTTACCGACAGAAGTCATGTGCCTAATGTGGTATCAGCAGTTGACCCTGTGCTTATTTCGGGAAATTTTAATATGGTCAATTCTTCAAAGAATGGATTTGAGTGTAAGATTACTGCACCTGATAAGGAAGCAGTGGATAAGTGCATGGTAGTAAGGGCAGTATTGAAATATGAGGATGGACACTACAGCGAAGAAGAGTTTGCTACTTATTTTATAGGAACGGCAGAGGAACATATTCAAGGATTAAAGGAGAGCTGTGAAGCAGGTAATACCACGTTGGCAGTAATCAGTATTTCAATGAATTATGAGGATTTATTTGATAGTAAAACAGGTATCTATGTAAAGGGAGATATTTTCGAGGATGCATTGACAGAGTACCTTCAAAATGAAAGATTAAGGGATGGCGAAACTGCACGCTCAATTGATGCTAACTATAAGCAGAAAGGACGTGGCTGGGAAAGAGAAGCTGCAATAACATTTTTTGAATTTTCACCGGATGGAGCAGATGTAGTATTGTCACAGAATTGTGGTATAAGAATTCAGGGGAATTATTCACGTTCAGATTTGCAGAAGGGCTTCCGTCTTTATGCCAGAAATGATTATGGCGAAAATAATTTTGATTATGCAGTATTTGGTGAGGACTATGTAAATGTAGAGGGAGAAGTAATGGACAAGTTCGATACTCTGGTGCTTAGAAACGGAGGTAACTGTGCATTTACTTCAAAATTCAATGATACTTACTGGCAGTCTTTAGTTGGAGATATGAACTGTGCTACACAAAAGTCAAGACCATGTGTTGTATACCTGAATGGGGAATATTGGGGACTTTATATCCTGCAGGAGGATTACACCAATGATTATATGGAAGATTATTATGGAGTAAATAAGGAGGATGTGGTAATATACAAGGGAGACGCAGAATCACTTGCACTTGGTTATAAGCTGGACGAGGGTGATTTACCGGAGGGTGTTGAAGATGAGACTTATTATTTCCATGAGCTTATAGAGTTTTTTAATACTCATGAGGATTTGCAATCTGAAAATGATTATAATGAATTTATTAGGCTGGTGGACCCGGATTCCGTAATGGATTATTTTGCAGTACAGTGTTGGATAGATAATAAATGGGACTGGCCGGGCAAAAACTGGTCCATGTGGAAAACTACAACCTCAGATTCCGGAGGAGAGTATGGCGATGGAAGATGGAGGCTTATGTTCTATGATATAGAATTTGGCGGCGTATGCGGTTCAGGTGATGCATATAATAACACCATTAGAAATGGTAATTACAAAAAGCATGGTCTTCTTGATATGGATACGGATAATCCGGCGGTGCTCTGCTTTGCTTACCTTATGACTAATGATAATTTTAGAGAAGAATTCTATGACAGACTTCACGGTTTGTCTGAGACATGTTTTGAAAAGGAGGCGGCACTTGCACGTCTGGCAGAATTTGAAGCTGTATATGAACCATTATATGAACAGTTCTTTGAACGATATCCGGGAACAGGTAATGCAAATGATGCCATAAATGGAGGCTATGCAACAGCTGCATGTATCAGAGCTTTCTTGGAAAAACGTGCAGATAATATCCAGCCAATGATTGATTTTTGTGATGAGGTGTTAAACTAATCAGGCGAATCTGCTTAGACTAAAATAATTTAAGGAGGAGGTAAATAATGAACGGCTTTATGTGGGGCGTATTTCCGATTATGTTTTCAATGGTGTTTATACTGATATTTGTTGTCATAGTGGTTACGCTTGTTAAAGGTGCATCGGAGTGGAATAAAAATTACAATTCCCCCAGACTGACGGTGCAGGCAACGGTAGTGGCAAAAAGGGAAAATTTCCGTCGTCACCATCATAATGACATGCATAGTTCCTCGTATTCTACTACCTATTACATAACCTTTGAGGTGGAAAGCGGGGATAGAATGGAGCTTCATGTACCGGCGCATGAGTTTGGAATGCTGATTGAAGGCGATTGTGGCAGACTGACCTTTCAGGGAACGCGGTATATTGGGTTTGAAAGGGTGATATAGGAAAAATAATAGGTTTTATGAGGTGATTAAATTGAATTTTTATCATAAAAAAATGATTGCACCGATAGTTATAACGGGATTGATGATTTTGTATTATATTTTTTATTTTGGCATATTGATATCATTGCTTGGCGGTGTATTGAAATGGGTTTTAGGTGTTGTTCCGCTGATACTTTCATTAGTAATGGTCAAGGTATGTGTGGAAAGAATAAATGAGATAAGGAAAGGTGAAGAAGATGATATTAGTAAATACTGATTACATTAGTGGAAAAGAGTTAGAGACTTTAAGTCTTGTGAAAGGCAGTACCATTCAGTCAAAGCATTTGGGAAAGGATATTACTCAGAGCTTTAAAGCCATAGTAGGTGGTGAGTTGACATCTTACAATGAAATGATGAATGAAGCGAGAGCGATTGCAACTAAGCGAATGGTGGCAGAAGCGGAGATGCTTAGGGCGGATGCTGTTGTAAACATTCGTTATGCAACTTCTGCTGTAATGCAGGGGGCGGCAGAGGTTATTGTTTATGGTACAGCGGTTAGATTTGTTAATAGATAAAACAGGTTGCTGAATACTGAAGTGCCTCCGGCTGGCAAATGGCATGTCTGCATGCCTATATACTGCCATGCGGACATACTCATATGTGGATATCCGCCATGCCGACATCACGCAACAAGTTGCGTGATGTCGCGGCGTTCGCCGTATGCATAAAAAAAGGAATAGGTTTGATTGTGAGCGAGCTCCCAATCAGACCTATTTCTTTTTTATGCACATGGCTCATTGCTCGCGCAAATTCACAAAAAAATACTGTATTTTTGAACATATAATTATGGTATTAAAATAAGAAGCAAAGTCTTATAATTGTAGCATAAAGAATTAATGCTTTTTCCACGAAAAAATCAGAAAAAGTAACAGGAGGTAGACTATGAACGAGACAGTCAGCAAAAGAGAATTAACTGCTAACAAGTTCTACTGTGTGTCACGAGTTGTGGCCCTTCTGTCAGTATTTATGATGTTTCTTCCAGCTATTAATCCGGGACGATTTGCAGGATTAATCAGTAAGAATATCTCATTATTTACGGCAGGAATTTCATACGGTAGTCTTGTTGACGGGGCAGGAAGAGCAATAAGACAAGGATGGGTTAGTGAATCAGCCTTTATGATTATATTTATTGGCAGCTTGGTTATGTGTCTTGGTATTGCACTTTCGGCTGCCGGAGCATGTACATCGCTTGGTAATATGAAGCTTAAGAATTTAAGTAACATTTTTTCAATAATCGGAGCAGTAGTACAGCTTGTAGGTGTTGTGATTCTTTTTGTAGCATATAATATGGTACTTAACTGTGCAAGACCTGAGAAGGTTGAGCCAATGTTCCCAATAGGCTTTTTTATTTTTGCAGCAGTAGCGGCAATACAGCTTATTGTTGGAATTATGGCACTGGTTACAATGCCGAAGGCAGCTAAGGCTGAGAAATATGAAATGGAAACAAAGTACAGATTGTTCCTTATGTTCCTTCCATTTGCAGCATTGGCATTTATCTTCTGCTATATGCCATTATTCGGATGGAGATATGGCTTCTTCGATTATCAGGCAGGTGGAAGCTTATCGATGGATAATTTCGTAGGCTTTAAGTGGTTCATATATTTGTTTGATAATCCTGCTATTAAGAAGGATATTGTACGTGTGCTTAGAAATACACTTGCAATGAGTGGTCTTGGTATTGCAACAAGCTGGATTGCCATGGCATTTGCAATATTCCTTTCTGAGATTAAGTGTAACTGGTTCAGAAAGTTTGTACAGACCTTTACAACCATTCCTAACTTTATCAGCTGGGTTTTAGTATACGCTATTGCATATGCTATTTTCTCAACAGACGGTTTCTTAAATGGTTTCCTTACAATGATTTCAGGAGAGCAGCATGCTACTAACTACCTTATGGGTGATGATGGTACATGGTTCAAGATGTTAGCATGGGGCTTGTGGAAGGGAACAGGCTGGAGTGCAATTATCTATATTGCAGCTATTTCAGGTATTGATGTTCAGCTGTATGAGGCGGCAACAGTAGATGGTGCCGGACGTTTCCAGAAGATGTGGTATATTACACTTCCAGGACTTCTTCCAACCTACTGTGTACTTCTCCTTATGTCTATCGCAGGTATTTTAAGTAATGGTATGGACCAGTACTTAGTATTTGAGACAGCACAGAATGCTAACACTATTGAGGTTCTTGACCTTTATACATATAAGCTGGGTATCAGTGGTGGTCTGATTCCACTGTCAACGGTAGTTGGTATGGTTAAGACTATTGTCAGCGTTGTATTATTATTTGCCGCTAACGGAATCTCTAAGTTAATCCGTGGCGAGAGTATTGTATAGGAGGTGATATTATGGCAATGACGGCTCAGGAAAAGAAAGATTTAAAAGCTGAGAAGCAATATTATAAAACGCATAAGAAAAAAGTGCATTATACATTCGGAGATATAGTATTTAATATTTTAAATTACGCATTCTTCGGAGTGTTTACAATCTCATGTTTATTCCCGTTCTACTATCTGTTCATTAACACAATATCATCTAATGACTTAGTTAGAGCAGGAAGAATTAATTTCTTCCCTGTAGGAATACATTTGGATAATTATCTTGCCCTTATGAATGTTAACGACCTTGGTAATGCATTCATGGTATCTGTTTCAAGAACAGTTATAGGTACAGTATTAATGGTACTTGCATCAGCGCTTGCAGGCTACCTTGTAACAAAGAAGGAAATGTGGCATAAGAAATTCTGGTATCGCTTCCTTGTTATTACAATGTACTTTAATGCAGGTATTATTCCTACATATCTTAACTTTATTATGTTAGGCTTAACAGATAATTATCTTGTATATATTTTACCGGGTATTGTTGCTCCGTATAATATTATTCTGGTTAAGACCTATATTGAGTCCATTCCGGCAGAGCTTGAAGAAAGTGCATATATTGATGGTGCAGGCTTTATGACAGTATTTAAGAAGATTATCTTCCCTCTTTGTAAGCCAATCCTTGCAACAATTACTATCTTTGGTGCGGTTGGACATTGGAACTCATTTACTGATTCGCTTATTTACATGCAGAATTCACCTGATTTGTTCACACTTCAGCACAGATTATATATCTACCTGAATTCTTCATCTAACCTTGACAGTATTATGAGTAATTCAGTAGCAGCATCAGCAGCTATACAGCAGCAGATGAATATGAAGATTATTAAGTACACCATTTCTATGGTAACCATTATACCTATCCTTATGGTATATCCATTCCTTCAGAAATACTTTGAAAAGGGTATTATGCTTGGAGCGGTTAAGGGTTAATACAAATGTTATATTATCAGCAATTTTTCGAAAACTTCGATTGATTATGTTGTAGTAAACTGATAAAATATTAATATGATGTAGGCCGGAGCGGAAGCGTATTCGGTTTATATAAAAGATTATAGTGTCAAATAGTGTGAAGCGCTTAAAGCACCAAAGGTGCATTTGACACCATAATCTACAAATAAAAGGAGGAAAAATAAATGAAGAAAACAATCAAAAAAATTGTAGCTGTTTTATTGGTTTCAGTAATGGTTCTTTCATTAGCAGGATGTAGTAAGTCAAATACATCAAGCGAACCAATAACAATTACAGTATTCAGCCAGCTGGCTAACTACTCAGGAGAGCAGATTGGATGGTTTGCTGACGAGATGTTAGAGAGATTTAACGTAAAGCTTAACATTATCCCAGAGTCAGATGGTACATTCGATACAAGAATGGAAGCTGGTAACTTAGGAGATATCGTAGTATTCGGTAGTGCAGGTAAGGATTATAAGGCTGCTGTAGAGGGTGGCTACTTACTTGACTGGGAAGAGGATAATATGCTCAATGAGTATGCTCCATATATCGCAGAGAATATGAAGGCAGCTCTTGAGAAGAATCAGACAATTAATTCCGATGGTAAGATTCATGGTATTGGTCATGCTATTGCAACATCAAGTGAGAACCATCAGGATTTCTTCTATACATGGGATTTAAGATGGGATCTTTATAAGGAATTAGGATATCCTGCAATCAACAGTCTTGATGACCTTGCTGATGTACTTGCTCAGATGCAGGAAATCTGTCCAACAGATGATAAGGGTAACAAGACATATGGTGTTTCATTATGGCCAGATTGGGATGGTAACATGGTAATGTATGTTAAGTCTATGGCTACAGCTTACTATGGATATGATGAGTTACATCTTGGATTATATGACTCAGATACAGGTGAGTTCCATGGTGCTCTTGAAGAGAATGGTCCATACCTTGAGATGTTAAAGTTCTTCAACCAGTTATATCAGAGAGGCTTACTTGATCCGGACTCAATGACACAGACATACACAGAGATGAATGACAAGGTATTAAACGGTGGTGTATTCTTCTCAATCTTTAACTATTCAGGTTCACTTACATACAATACAGAAGGTCATCTTGCAGAGAATAAGATGATGTGTACATATAAGCCAGAGGAGGCTTCTCCAATCGCTTATGGTATGGACGTAGCAGGTGGTAACAGAATCTGGGCTATCGGTGCTAAGACAGAGTATCCAGAGCTTTGTCTTGAGATTATTAACTGGTTATGTACTCCAGAGGGTAAGATGATTTCAGAGTACGGTCCAAAGGACTTAATGTGGTACTATGATGAAGAGGGTTATACTCACTTCACAGACCTTGGTTTAGCTTCAATTAAGGATATTGAGACTGAGCTTCCAGATGGCAGGGGTACATTCGGTGATGGACGTCAGCAGATTAACAACATTACTTGGGCAGCAGATGCTACTAACCCAGACTCTAATGGTGAGACATATAACTGGCAGAACTGGAAGAGTAATCTTGCAGAGGCATCTTGTGATATCGAGCAGGATTGGAGAGATTACACAGGCTGTATTACACTACAGGAGTACTTAAACAAGGGTAATTACAAGGTTGCTCCTGCAACAACATATACAGATGGTGTAAGAAGTGACGAATTAGAGGTTGCTTGGAATCAGGTAACAGATTGTATTGTTACAGGTTCATGGAACGCTATTTATGCAGCTACAGATGCTGAATTTGAAGCAGTAGTTGCTCAGATGATT
>JAZQLB010000247.1:0-9844 GCA_045542475.1 Lachnospiraceae bacterium
GATATATTCCACAGAATATTTATCTGATGGATGAGTCCTTAAGAAAAAATATTGCCTTTGGTGTACCGGAGGCGGAGATTGATGATGATAAGGTATGGAGAGTTATCCGTCAGGCACAGCTCGAGGGTGTTGTTAAGGATATGGACGAGGGGCTTGATACCATTATCGGAGAAATGGGAGTAAGACTTTCGGGTGGTCAGCGCCAGCGTATTGGTATTGCAAGAGCACTGTATAGAGATCCGGAGGTGCTGGTGCTGGATGAGGCTACCTCGGCTCTTGATAATGAGACCGAAAAGGCAGTAATGGAGGCTATTGACAGCCTGCAGGGTAAGATGACACTTATAATTATCGCACACCGACTTACAACAATCAGAAACTGTAATGTTGTATATGAGGTAAAAGAGGGCAGGGTGACAAGGAGCAATGAAGATTTTAGTTAAGGATATAGTAAGTATTGTTGTTCCTGTATATAACACGAAGGTGGAATATTTGCAGGAGTGCTTTGACTCAATTCTTAATCAAAGCTATGAGAAGATAGAGCTGATTATTGTGAATGACGGAAGCAGGGTTGGAGAGACAAATGAGTTTTGCCGCAGTTATGCAAAGGAGCATGAGGGTAGGTGCATACTTATTGAGAAAGAAAATGAGGGTGTATCTGTAGCACGTTTTGCCGGGCTTATGGAGGCTCAGGGGGCTTGCCTGATGTTTGTTGATAGTGATGATACTCTGGAACCTGACTGTGTTTTAAGGCTTACGGAGGTCAAGGCAAAATATGAAGCTGATGCGGTTATCGGTGAAGACTATGTAAGAACAGGAATGGAGCCGGTTCGTATATATAACGGAAATCTCATTTTGGAAGCTCTTTTGGAAAATGAAGATTCAGCCTTTGGCTGGGCGTTATGGGCAAAGCTTTTTGATACGGAGCTTATGAGGTATTACTATAAGCCAAGGCGTGATATATATTATGGCGAGGATTTACTGGTTAATGCGGACTATTTCTCTAATGCCAATAAGGTGGTTATAATTAATGAGAAGGTATATAATTACCGGACGGACAATCCTGATAGTGCCATGAAGCAGGCTGTTTCAGTTAAAAAGCTGTCCCTGATAAAAATGTGGAATGAGATGGCGCAGATATATTCCGTACATGGCAAGGAAGAGGCGGTTCGTAAAATAAAGGCTAATTATTATGATTCCTTGCTTAGTGGATATTTACAATGTGAATATCATAAATATGACAATTATAAAAAAATAATGAGAGATATTAAAACAGAGCTTGAGGACAATATGAGCAATATAATGTCCAATCCCTATGTAAAGGGAAAGCTTAGGTATATTCTTGCTGTAAAGTGTCTGTGGCTATACAGACTGAAACGGTATATAAAGGAGAAGAAAAATGCCGAAAAAGTATGATGAAATATATTATGCGGCAAAGGGATTTATAAGAAATAAGCTTACTAAGGATATTATTTTTAAGGGAAGCTGGAAGAATAAAAGATATGCGGGAATGACATGTACTGATGAACAGGGCATGAATGAGTATATTGCAGGACAGTTGAGAACCGGTAAGCCATTTATGGCATGTCGTTTTGGGGGCTTTGAGCTGTTTGCCATGAGAGTGGCAGAATTTAACCAGCAAAAAAAGCTTGATTTGGCAATTAAATTTTTGGATCAGAGTGCAGGATTTTTTCCGGCAGATAAAAAACTTCTTCCAAGGTTTAATGAAGTTATGAAGGATGCATGCAAACAGGTGGATGCTATCGGAGCATGGCTGCTTCCGTATGAGGATTACTATATAAGAAAATATTGTGGCAGCATGAAGCAGATTGGAAGTATAATGTCCTTGGAACCATGGAAGGTTATGGATAATCCATGGACTAAGGAACTTAAAGGGAAAAAGGTTCTGGTTATACATCCGTTTGAAGAGACTATTAAGTCGCAATATGAGAAGCATGACAGATTATTTGAGAATCCCCAGCTGCTTCCTGATTTTGAACTGATAACATTGAAGGCAGTTCAGACCAGCGGCAGTCAGACTGATGAGCGTTTTAAAAACTGGTTTGAGGCACTTGATTATATGTGCAGGGAGTGCGAAAAAATAGATTTTGATGTGGCATTAATCGGTTGTGGTGCTTATGGCTTCCCGATTGCTGCCCATATAAAGAAGATGGGAAAGCAGGCTATACATATTGGAGGCGTGCTTCAGATTTTATTTGGAATTAAGGGCAGAAGATGGGATGAATCAGATACCCGGCTTATGTATAATGAGCATTGGGTTTATCCTGGAAAAAATGAGATTCCTCAGGGTGCAGAAAAGGTTGAAGGTGCCTGCTATTGGGCAGTAGAGGAAAAGGAGTCAGATGAAAAAAGAGATAGTGAGTGAAACAATTAACAGACCGGTGTTTGATATGATAAGAACAGTGGCTACCATAATGGTTTTTCTGATACATTTTCTAGGTTTTAGAAATGTGGAGGTACCATTGTTTGTTTTTCGTTTTTTTGAGCATTGCTCATATGGTGTTTCCTTCTTTTTTGCTATAAGCGGATATCTTGTTATGCAGTCATATGCAAGTAGTAAGAGTCTTAAGGAATTTTATGTTAAAAGAGTATCCAGAATTGTTCCGGCATATTATGTTATTCTGATTTTTGGAATAGTTGTGTGGGATATCTGTCTGGGACAGATGCCTGAGGATACAATGCTTGGAATAGGGTGGCTCAGATATTTCCTTTTCCTTAATACAGTTGTTCCATCAGATTCATATTATTCATGGAACGATTTATGGGGGCTGTGGACCATGAGCTGCTTTATGTTTTTTTATATATTTGTACCTATTATAAAGAAATATGTAAAAAGCTATAATGCCTCATTGGTTTTTATAGTGCTTGTTATTTTGGCGGCTTACGGCACAAAGGCAATAATTTTTTCAGCATTAAACGGAAACGGGATTCTTAATGCAGCCGAATTTGCAGGGGATTCGCCGGTATTTAATATGATATCCTTCTCATTTGGCGTTGCTGCATGGTATGCAGTAAGAGAGGGCAAAAGCAGACAGTATTTGTCGGTTATTATAGTTGCTTTAGCGGGCTTTTTACTTATAAGGGAGGATACCTATAACAGAATAATATGGTCATTATTTGCTGTGGCATTTATGCTGGCAATGAAGGATTTTGAATATAGTAACCGAACAAGGTATATAGGCAGGGCGTTTGCCGGCTTTAGCAAATACAGCTTTACAATATATCTGGTGCATATGCCAATACTTAATATACTTGAGTATATAAGTGGCAGATATGTATATCTTGGCTTTGTTCCTTTTACGCTTCTTACCTTGGTTATAACTGCCTTATCGGCATTGGTCATTAATCATTTTGTTGAGGAGCCCTTTGCAAAGCTTATTAAGAGACTGCTTTGATATAAATAAAAGATTTATAATATACAATCGGAAATGAGGATGTATATGGCAAGAATTATAGTTGTTATGACCTGCTTCAACAGGTGTGATAAAACTCTTAATTGTGTGAAAAAATTGTATACAGGCAATACGGCCAATGAATATACATTCCTGGTGGTGGATGACAAAAGCACGGATGGGACAGCAGAGGCTCTTAGAGAACTTCAGATACCGGGGCTTAGAATAGTGGAGGGCAGCGGAAGCCTCTTCTGGAATGGCGGTATGCATTTGGGAATAGGTATAGCACTGTCTGATTATGCTGATGCGGATTATGTTTTATTGGTTAATGATGATGTGGATTTTTATGCACAGGTACCTGACAGAATGGTAGCAAAGCTCGAGGATACAGATAATCAGGTTCTGGTAGGTGCGACCTGTGATACGGATGGCAGATTCAGTTATGGTGGCATTAAATATAAAAAGGGTCTTGATTATGATATGATTGGACCGGACAGATGTGAGATTGTCTGCTCCACCTTTAACGCTAACTGTGTGCTGATTCCTATGGATATTATGAAGAGGGTTGGCAATCTGGACCCTTATTATAAGCATAGTATGGGTGATTTTGATTTTGGCTTCAAGGTAAGCAGAAACAATGTGGAAATCAGGGTTTTTAATGAGTATGCAGGAGTGTGCAACGATAATCCGCCGGAGGGGACCTGGAGAGATACTTCCTTGGGAATTATGAAGCGGATAAAGCTTAAGGAATCCTTTAAAGGGCTTCCTTTTAGAGACTGGTTTCATTATCTTAATAAGAATTTTGGTTTTTTTACAGCATGTACCCGAAGCATTACCCCATATATCAAAATACTGCTTCATAAGTAAAAGATATATTAAGCTTATATGCCAAAACATTAAAACAAAATATAAGATTTATTTTATGGTTCACTTTTCGCAAATAGTATGATATAATATTGCGGGCTGTACTATAACAGTATTTTTTTAAAAGAACATACATTTTTTATAATAAAGGAGAAAAAAATGAAAAAAGTAGCATTAATAACAGGTATTACAGGGCAGGATGGTTCATATCTTACAGAGCTTTTATTGGATAAGGGCTATGATGTGCATGGTATTATCAGAAGACATAGTACAGTATGTACTGACAGAATAGATCATATTCTTAATAATCCGGAGTATAAGGACAGAGTGTTTCTTCATTTTGGAGATACTACTGATTCAAGCAGTCTTATGCAGCTTATGACAAAGATCAGACCTGATGAGGTATATAATCTTGCAGCACAGTCGCATGTTGCTGTTTCTTTTGAAGTTCCTGAGTATACTGCAGAGGCAACAGGTGTAAGTACCCTCAAGCTTCTTGAGGCAATCAGACAGAGTGGCGTTAAGGCAAAATTCTATCAGGCTTCTACATCAGAGTTATTTGGTGGTATTCCTGGTACTGCTCCACAGAGCGAGAAGACACCTTTATATCCAAAGAGCCCATACGGCGTTGCTAAGTTATATTCGTACTGGATAACTGTTAATTACAGAGAGTCTTATGATATGTTTGCATGTAATGGTATTCTCTTTAACCATGAGTCACCAAGAAGAGGCGATAATTTCGTTACCCGTAAGATTACACTTGCTGTTGCTAATATTATTGCCGGCAAGCAGGATAAGTTATCACTTGGTAATCTTGATGCTAAGAGAGATTGGGGCTTTGCAGGTGATTATGTAGAGGGAATGTGGAGAATTTTACAGCAGGACAAGCCTTGTGATTATGTTCTTGCTACTAATGAGACACATACTGTAAGAGAATTCGTTGAGCGTGCCTTTGCTGAGGTTGGTATTGAGCTTGAGTTTAAGGGAACAGGCGTAGACGAGAAGGGCTATGATAAGAAGACCGGTAAGCTCTATGTTGATGTTAATCCACAGTTCTTCAGACCGGCAGAGGTTGAGCTTCTCTGGGGTGATTGCTCTAAGGCAGAAAAGGAGCTTGGCTGGGTAAGAAAGACATCTTTTGAAGGTCTTGTTAAGATGATGATTGAAGCAGACGTTAAGGAAATTGCCGGATTAACTTTAGAAGAGGCAAAGAACAGAAATTAGTATAAGGAATTGATATAACAATGGAAAAGAATGAAAAGATATATGTTGCAGGACACAGAGGTATGGTTGGTTCTGCAATTGTAAGAAGACTTAAGAAGGAAGGCTATACCAATATTGTTACAAGAACCTCTAAGGAGCTGGATTTAAGAAGACAGAATGAAGTGGAGGAATTCTTTAGAACAGAGAAGCCGGATTATGTATTTCTTGCAGCAGCAAAGGTTGGTGGAATTATGGCTAACAGCAAGCATCCTGCGGATTTTATGTATGATAACATGATGCTTGAGATGAATGTTATTAAGGCTGCCTATGATAATGGTGTTAAGAAGCTTATGTTTCTTGGAAGCTCTTGTATTTATCCAAGACTTGCACCTCAGCCTATGCCGGAGAGCTGTCTTCTTACAAGCGAGCTTGAGCAGACAAATGAGGCTTACGCACTTGCTAAGATTTCAGGTTTAAAGTATTGTGAATATCTTAACAGACAGTATGGAACTGATTATATCAGTGCAATGCCTACTAATCTGTATGGACCTAATGATAATTATCATCCTGAGCATTCACATGTATTACCTGCTCTTATTGGAAGATTCCATGAGGCTAAGCAGAATAATGCACCAAGCGTTACAATCTGGGGAACAGGTACACCACTTAGAGAGTTTTTATATGTAGATGACCTGGCAGATGCATGTGTATTTCTTATGAATAATTATTCCGGAGATGAGACAGTGAATCTGGGAACCGGAAAAGAGGTTACCATTGCAGAGCTTGCTAATCTTGTTAAGAATGTTGTTGGCTATGAGGGAGAAATTCTTTTCGATACCAGCAAGCCGGATGGAACACCTAGGAAGCTTTTAGATGTATCAAAGCTTGAGAAATTAGGCTGGAAATATACAACTGAATTAGAGGATGGAATCAGACTGGCATACGAGGATTATCTTAGCAGTGATGTCAGGGCAAGCAGATAATAAGGAGATTGTTTAATGGAAAATAATAATAGAGAAGATCTTGTATTCGTAAGCTTTGACAGAATATGGGCAAATTTTAAGAAATTCTGGTGGATATGTGCAGTTCTTGCTGTTGCAATGCTTCTTTACGGAGCGGCTACCTATAAGGCTACATCACCAATGAGTGGTGAAAAGAATGATAAGGAGCTTACAGACGTTGTAATTGAAGAGGATAAAATGCTTAGAACCTATGCTGGTAAATTTCCTGTAAGAATCATATTGGATATTGATAAGTACATGGAAGAGCAGGGGCTTGAAGTTGAAGCAACAATGATGGCGGATTTTAAGGCTCAAATATTACAGACAGTTATTGTAGAGACTAAGCAGCTTCTTGGATATAGTGATTTTACCGATGCAATTGAAGAAAGCTATAATGCAGCCGGTTATAAGCCTTTAGTTATTTCACCCGGCTATGTTGGAGATATGACATACGATATGTTTAGTATTGAACCGGTTGAAGGCAGTGACAATATGTATACATTAGTGTATACAGGTATTGGTGGCGAAGAAAGAATTGCAACAGGTATTAAGGTTGCAGCTGAGCAGTTTGTTAAGCTTATGCAGGATAATTTTGATTATATTACGATTGAGCCACTTTCAGAAACAACAGTACAGTTCAGAGTTATTATATTTGGATTCGCTTATGATTTAGCAACTACAGACGAAGCCTTTGAGGCAATTAAAGCGCAGTATGCAGACCACAATAAGCAGGCAACAGGAGAAGTGGATAAGTTTGATTTTTCCTTTGAAGCATTATTTAAGGTTTCAACAATTATTAAGGGAATTGTAGGCTTTGTTATAGGTTTCTTTATTATTTTCGTTATTGCGATTTGTGATAAGAAGGTAAGAACCATAGAGGAGCTTGAGAGATTCTTTGGAGACGAGGGTGCTTTCCTTGGAGAAATCAGAAGAAAGTCTGCTGTTACAGAAGAGGTTACAGCAGTATCGATTACTTCTAAGTGTGAAAAGCTTGGCATTGGAAGTATACTTCTTACAACTGTTGGTAAGCAGTTGCATCCTAACCAGCTTGCAGATCTTTCAGTTAAGATTTCTAATGAAAAGGTTAAGGTAGTACATGCTGATGGTATTGAGGTTAGTGCAGAGACTACTAAGGCAATGGCAGTATCAGAGGGAATTGTAATTGTAGTAAACAGCGGTGAAGATGATGTTCACACAATTAAGAGTGCATTATCAAGAATTAATACAGTTGAAGGAAAATTGTTAGGATATATTCTTAGCAAATAATTATACCGAGGTGAATTTTAATGAAGATTGCATTAGTGCATGACTGGCTTCCTTTTATGGGTGGCGCAGAGAGAGTTCTGTCTAATTTTGTAGAGCTTTATCCCGATGCGCCAGTATATACATTAATATGTAACCATAGTAAAATGGAAGAACCGTTAAAAAGTGCAAATATAATAACATCTTATCTTCAGAAGAAGAAGGAGTGTTCCAATCACAGGAAGCTTTTTCCATTCATGCCTACTGCTATAGAGTCATTTAATCTGAATGAATATGATATGGTGCTTAGCAGCAGCTCGAGTGTGGCCAAGGCTGTAATTTCACATCCTGATTCAGTACATGTCTGTTATTGTCATTCGCCTATGAGATATGCATGGGAATTTTCGTATGAGTATGCAGGAAGAATGTCAGGAAGAAGTAAGCTGGTACAGAAGATATTAAGCTATTTTCTTACCTTTATAAGAATGTGGGATTATTCAAGTGCTGCAAGAGTTGATTATTTTATAGCAAATTCAGAGAACGTGGCTAAGCGAATAAGAAAGCATTATAAGAGAGATGCAGTTGTTATTCATCCTCCTGTAAGATGTAAGCTTTTTAATATTTCGGATGTAGATGAGGATTATTTCCTTTGTGTATCCAGATTTCAGGAGTATAAGCGTGTTGATATAGCCATTGAAGCCTGTAACAGATTAGGACTTAAGCTTAAGGTTGTAGGCAGTGGTCCTGAATATAAGAAGCTTAAAGCTATGGCAGGTCCTACGGTTGAATTCTTAGGAAGAGTGCCTGATGAAGAGGTTAAGAAACTATATGCTAACTGCAGGGCATTCTTATTCCCGGGTGAAGAGGATTTCGGAATCACTCCACTTGAGGCAATGGCAAGCGGCAGACCGGTTATTGCTTATGGTAAGGGCGGAGCATTGGAAACTGTTATAGAAGGCAAGACAGGTGTGTTCTTTAAGGAGCAGACTGCAGACTCTATGGTAGATGCTCTTGAAAGATTTGAAAAAATGAGCTTTGACAAGCAGGTATTAAGACAGCATGCCGAGAGCTTTGATGAAGAGGTTTTTAAGGCTAAGATTAAGGCGTTTGTTGAAGCAAAATATAAAGAAAGATTTGGAGAGGAATAATGAAGATTGCCATTGATGCCAGAATGATAAAAATGTCAGGAATCGGCACATATATCCGTACATTGATGAATCAAGGGATATATGAGGTTGCGCTTGGTGATGTAAAAGACATCACTAAGGAAGAGAGTAATCTTGAGGTTATTGAATTTAATGAAGGGATATATGGCATTAAGGAGCAGTTAAAATTTCCTTCAAAAGCACTAAGAAAAAGCAAGGTGGATTTACTTCATATTCCTCATTATAATGTTCCGTTATTATATCGTGGAAATATTGCAGTAACAATACATGACCTTATACATCTTGTATTGCCAGAGTTTTTACCTAATAAGCTTGCATATATATATGCAAAGGTTGTGATTGGCTATGCAACAAAAAAGGCAAAGGTTATTTTTACGGTATCTGAGAATTCAAAAAATGATATTGTCAGGTTCTTTAAGGTTAAGCCGGAAAAAATTGTGGTAACATACAATGCGGTAGATAAGGCATTTATACATAAAGACAGGTCAGAGGTAGGCTATCTTTATGAGAAATACAATATACCGGCGGATAAGAAGATTATTATGTATGTAGGTAATTTGAAGCCACACAAGAATCTTGAGAGATTATTAAGTGCATATTCAAAGCTTAATGACCGAGATAAAACCTGTATGGTATTAGTGGGTAAGGCATTTGAAAATAATGATATATGCACTAAGATATCAGAGCTTGGACTTGATGATAGTGTAATCAGAACCGGTATTATTGAAAAAGAGGAGCTTGTTGATTTCTATAATCTTGCGGATGTTTTTGCATTTCCGTCATTGTATGAAGGCTTTGGTATTCCACCGCTTGAGGCAATGGCATGCGGCACTCCTGTTGTAAGCTCTAATACCTCGTCACTTCCTGAGGTTGTTTCAGATGCGGCATTGACCTTTAATCCATATGATGAGGATGCCATAAGAAATGCAATTGAGCAGGTATTAACAGATGAGGAATT
>JAZQLB010000248.1:0-4314 GCA_045542475.1 Lachnospiraceae bacterium
GCCTCCGACTTAGCATTATTGAAAAATGAGTTGCACCAATATGGCGTTGAGAACCATATACATTAATTACCATCGGATTATTAATTGTCGTTATCTTATTAATTGCCTGCTCCAGTACCTCACACAGCTCCTTTGCCGACTGATAGCGCTGTTGCTTATTGTGCATGGTACATTTGTTAATAATAACCTTTAGTTGTTCTGAACATTGAATATTTGAACTGAATTGTTCTTTGCCCGTAAGCATATATCGTAGCAGCATTCCAACTGAATAAATATCGCTTACAACATCAAGACTACCCATATGATATAACTCCGGAGCCGCATATCCCTTGGTTCCCGTAATATATGGCTTAACCTCTCCACCAAAAATACCACTTCCAAAATCCAAAAGCTTAACTGAATCATTATCAATAATAATATTCTCCGGTTTTAAATCTAAGTGACATATTCCTCCGTTATTCTGCATATATATAAGAATAGCGGTGATTTTAATGCCTACTTGTATGGTCTGTCTCTCGGATAAATGAGATTTTTCAGAAATATATTCCCTTAAAGACCTGCCCTTTACATATTCTTCAATAATATATAAAAATTCCGTATCTTCCCATACATCATATATTATTGGTAATCCGGGGTGTAAAAGGTTCTTGAGAATATCCACTTCATTCCTGCCGGTATGAAGCTTATCCTGACTTTTTCTGATACGCTTAATTGCGCGAAGCACACCAAGACCGGTATGCTCTGTAAGAAATACTTCACCGAAAGCTCCTTGTCCGAGCTTCCTTAGGATTCTGTATTTGCCCTCAAATAAATACTCGTGAGTGATGGTAAATACCCCTCTCTTCAACGACAATTATAAATCCACTATTATATTATCACATTATGTTAATATTTGCAACTACTTTTTACTATTTTTTCATCTATTATTTCTTTACACATTCAGTACAAATGGGTTATAATAAGACAATCAGGAAGGATGTGATATATCATGAAGATTGAAAGACTTAATGAAAATTCAATAAGATGTACGCTCAATCGTGCCGACTTGGATTCACGAGAGTTAAAACTAAGCGAGCTTGCATACGGAACTGAAAAGGCTAAGACCCTGTTTCGGGATATGATTGCGCAGGCATCCTTTGAATGCGGTTTCGAAGCAGAGGATATTCCGCTTATGATTGAGGCCATTCCTGTATCACCTGATTGTATAATTTTAGTAATTACCAAGGTTGATGACCCTGAAGAATTAGATACACGTTTTTCTAAGTTTGCTCCATCCGATGAGGATGATATACGCGACTATGAGGATATGCTTGATAATGATTATGATGAGCCTAAGAATTACGTTGATCCATCGACCTTAATTAATAAAATAAATGCTGCCCTTAATGATGTTGAAGAATTCATTCCGTTCTCCGATATATTAAGCGGCAAAAAAGCAGTTGATACACCCAAACAATCAGAAACCTCTTCTGATTTTACTACCGAAAAAAACGGAGACTCTTCATCAGAAGAGAACGAACCTATTATATTAGAGAAATTATTTTCATTTGACAGCCTTAATGAGGCTTCTTTAGCCTGCTCGGCAATTTGGGCTTCGTATAACGGAGAGGGTATTCTTTATAAAAATCCGGTTAATCTGCGCTATTATCTGCTTCTTAGAACAGCAGACATGGTTCCGGATATTTTTGCCGGAGTATGCAATACTCTTACAGAATACGGAAAACGTGAGAAGTTCTCATACGCATCCTGTGCGTATCTTGACGAACATTACGAAATAATAATCAGAAAAAATGCGGTCTCAGTCTTAGCTAATTTATAAGCAAACGAAGGAGTATTGCCTATGATAACAGAAAGCAATGTACTTAATGAAATCAGACAAGCCTACGAAAGACGAGAAATCAAGGTATTCTTTCAACCTCAATATGATGCACTATCAAATAAGCTTATTAGCGCAGAGGCTCTTGCACGCTGGTTTAAGCCTGATGGAACTCTTGTTATGCCGGGAAGCTACATTCCGCTTCTCGAACAGTCTGATGCCATTATGGAGCTGGACTGGTATATGTTAAATGAAGTATGCATTGCCTTAACAGAGCAGATATCGGCGGAAATCCCTTTCGTTCCTGTATCTGTTAATTTTTCAAGAAAGCATGTACTTGATGAGTCCTTTTCAGAAAAATTGTGTGCAATAGTAGACAGCTATTCCCTTGAACACAAGCTTTTACAGGTTGAGATTACTGAATCAGCTTTAGTTGACAACACCTCAGCTGTAGAACGCTTTGTTAATTCAATCCGTATAAAAGGCTTCACAGTGGCTATTGACGATTTTGGCAGCGGAGTATCATCCCTTAGTACAGTTAAGGATATCTCATTTGATGTATTAAAGCTTGACCGAAGTCTTCTTAGCAAGAACTGTGAGGATGAGAAGGAACGAATTGTATTAGAAAGCATTATTAACTTTGCACACAGGCTTAAGCTGATTACTGTTGCAGAGGGCGTAGAGACACAAGAACAGCTGGGCTTTCTTAGAACCTGCGGCTGTAATATTATTCAGGGCTTTTTATTTGCAAAGCCTATGTCTGTTGCCGATTTTTGGGAGAAGTGTAAAACTGAGACTCAAAAGACCTTATCCGAGGACATATTAAATATACAGCCCCATTCAGATGCTGTACAGCTTCTGTTGGATGCAGTATATACAAGATATCCTCTGATTATATACATTAATCTTACCCGCAACAGCTACTATATGATGGCATATGAGAACTACACCTCAACCTCCTGCCTGTCATCGGGACGTTTTGATGAATGTATTATACATGCTTCAACCACGCTGCATCCTGATGACCAGGAAGCCTTCCGCCAGACCTTCTGTATAGAAAATCAGATGGCTGCCTATGAGCGTGGCGATAAATATATCTCCCTTACAACCCGTCAGCTTGGCGATGACGGAATATATCGTAAGGTTGAAACGATTAATTACTTTGTTAAGAATCCCGCGGTGGAGGATGTACTGGTAATTAGTCTTAATAATAATCTGGATTAGATTTTCAGACAAACAGGACAAAAGATAAAGGTTGGGGGATACAGCCTCCAACCTTTATCTTTCTGTTTATCGCAAAATATCTGATATAATTATAGTACGAAATGCCAAAATTACTTAGATGCCAAAAAGTCATTAATCTTCTGCTCTAGTACATCCGGATCAATTCCGTGTACCATTGCAGCAGCCTCCAAAGACTCACCCTGTGCGGATGGACAACCCACACAGTGCATTCCCTCATTTAAAAGAATTGGAACAATATCGTAATCCACGTTGATAATATCAACGATTCTCATATCCTTGCTAATCTGAGCCATTATAGATTCCTCCTAAAATTTATCATACCATTTTCCATGCCTTGGTATGAATATTTATATTATTACAGTTCCTCATTATATTATACTTTTACGCAAAACTCAAGTCCAAGTATACTTATGCCAATTTCTTTATATTGTGCATTTTAACAAAACATATTATATCATTTTAAATCATATACTCATACACTACCTTTATCCGTTCAACAATACATATAAATTGCATAATTTTTTATAAAATTCATATTATTTGTTCATTATAACAAATATCGCAAACACCCCCAAACACAACGTACTTTTTTGTGTACAATCCAGTTTTTTGACACCAAAACTATTGACGTGTATACAATGTGCATTGTATAATACAAGAGCGATAACAGTGTACAATTCATCATAAATGGGCATATGTTTACAGCCCCTTTACACAAGATGAACAACACATACATTTTAATTAGGAGGTTTTTCAGAATGAGACCAGAATGGACAGATTTCGTAGGCGGCAAGTGGGAAAACGAAGTTAACGTAAGAGACTTCATCCAGAAGAACTACACACCTTATGAAGGTAATGATGAGTTCCTTTGCGGACCTACAGATGCAACTAACAAGCTTTGGGAGCAGGTTATGGACCTTACAAAGCAGGAGCGTGAAGCAGGCGGTGTTCTTGATATGGATACTAAGGTTGTTTCAACTCTTACATCACATGGCGCAGGTTATTTAAACAAGGATCTCGAGACAATCGTTGGATTCCAGACAGATAAGCCTTTCAAGAGAGCTATGATGCCTTATGGTGGTATCAACATGGCTAAGGCTGCTATCGTTACTAACGGTCGCCAGATTGATCCAGAGGTACAGGAATTCTTTACAACACATAGAAAGACACACAACGCTGGTGTATTCGATGTATACACACCAGAGATGAGAGTTTGCCGTACAAACCATATTATCACAGGTCTTCCAGATGCT
>JAZQLB010000249.1:0-2135 GCA_045542475.1 Lachnospiraceae bacterium
ACAACACCTTCATAGGTTGGTGAAGTGATATATACCGGCTTATATTGCTCTTTTTCAAGACATTTTTTTATTTCCTCTGCTAAGATGCTTCCGTTAATTCCGTAACTATCCTCATATTCAGGATACACATAATCCACATCAAGCCCTCTAATCATAACCCCATTAAATGCGGCCTTATGGCTATTTCTTGCCATCAATATTTTATCTCCATAATCAGTTACAGCCGATATTGCAGCAAGAATTCCGCAGGTACTGCCATTAATCAGTACATAGCTTTCCCTTGCACCATATATACTGCTAATATTCTCTTCTAAATCCTTAATCATTCCATCCGGCTTATGCAGATTATCATATCCGTCTATCTCTGTAATATGAGGATAGTTACGGAATTAACGGAAGCATCTTAGCAGAGGAAATAAAAAAATGTCTTGAAAAAGAGCAATATAAGGCGGTATATATCACTTCACCAACCTATGAAGGTGTTGTAAGTGATGTTAAAAGTATAGCAGAGCTTGTTCATGCTTATGGAATTCCTCTTATTGTGGATGAGGCACATGGTGCACATTTCGGTATAAGTGAATATTTTCCGAGGTCGGCCATACAGCAGGGCGCGGATATTGTAGTACAGAGCATTCATAAAACTTTGGCAGGGATGACTCAGACTGCTGTGCTTCATATTGGTAGAGCGTGTGAGGCTGGGAATGAATTATTTGATAAAGAGAAGTTGGAATTCTTTCTTCGCCTATATCAGAGCAGTAGTCCATCATATGTGCTTATGACATCGGTGGATAAGTGTTTTATGGAGCTTGAAGTTAAGAAGGATGAGCTGTTTAGCGCTTATTATAAAAGATTGTCAGATTTTTATAAGAAATGCAAAAGTTTTTTGCATGTGAATATACTTCCGGAGAATGTGGATAGTGAGAGGATTTTTGCAAGAGATTGTGGAAAAATTATTATTTATGCCAAGGGTATGAACGGCGGACAAATATGTGATTATTTAAAGTCTGAGCATATGCTTCAACTAGAAATGTCATGTGGAAATTATGCATTGGCTATGACCTCTTATATGGATACGGATGAAGGTTTTTGCAGGCTGTATGAAGCTCTTATGGCGATGGATAAGTTATTGGATGAAGAAATGGATAAGAGAATAGCTGATAACTCCTTATGTTTTTTCTCAAAAAAAGGGTATATAGAGTCACAGTATTCAATTGCCAGAGCAATGGAAAAAAAGAGCGAAATATGCCAATTACAGGAGGGGATTACCGCGGGAGATTATGTGTATATATATCCGCCGGGAATTCCGTTTGTTGTTCCGGGAGAATACATTACAAATGAAGTAATATGTGATATAATGAAATACAGGGAGGCAGGTCATGAGGTTCATGGTGTGCTTGCTAAGGATAATAAGTTATATATAAAGGCGATAAGATAATGGCAAAGATATTTTTTTTACTAGGGAAAAGTTCAACAGGCAAGGATACTATTTATAAGAAAATATTAGAAGAGGGTGCTCTCGATTTAAAGACTGTAACCATGTACACCACCAGACCAATGCGAGAAGGGGAAAGTAATGGTGTAGAATATTTCTTTGTAGATAATGAGCAGACTGCAAAGTATGAGCAGGAGGGCAGTATTATTGAAATGAGAATATATAATACCATTCATGGTCCATGGAAATATTACACCAGAAATGATGGGCAGATTGAGCTTAAGAGTAATGATAAATATCTTATTATCGGAACACTTGAGGCATATGAGCATTACTGCAGCTACTTTGGAAAAGAGTATATTGTGCCGATATATATAGAAATAGATGATGGTGAGCGTTTGCAGAGGGCATTGGACAGGGAACGGTCTCAGTCTGCTCCTAAGTATGCTGAGTTGTGCAGAAGATTTTTGGCAGATGATAAGGATTTCTCCAAGGAGAGACTTTTAGAATGTGGTATTGACAGAAGCTTTGTTAATGATGAGCTAGAAAGGTGTGCCAAGGAGATTGTTGCCTTTATAAAAAATAATGATTAATATATCTGCTGGAAAAGTTGCTCTATATATGTTATATTTAAAGATGCCCCATTTTATTTGGCTGTGAGGAGGTTTTTGATATGGAGATAAAAGTTAATGATGTGAGTAAT
>JAZQLB010000250.1:0-9307 GCA_045542475.1 Lachnospiraceae bacterium
CTGTTGGCTCTGTCGGCTCTGCTACTGTTCCTGTCTCCTCTTTTGCTTCAGCATTGTTTTGATTTTCAGCTTCACCTTCATTTGCCCATACCTTTTGATTATTATTCAAAAAAGTCTGTACCGGAATCGAACCTACAACCAGTAATATTACCATCAACATACTAATCAGTTGCCTTAAACTTTTGTTTGCTTTCTTTTTCATTTTCTCCTCTTCCTTTTTCTAAATTATTACTTCTGATGGAATATATGTAATATCCACAATCAAATCCAATTTGTTTACCCTGTCCCCCAATATTGTTGTCTCATCATTACTACCGTTCCCTAATACAGCAGTCGGCTCATAATTACCATTATCCTGCCAGTTCATATCCAGAACTCTTGTAACGTAATCCTCCGAATCTGCAACATTCGATTTTATTATAGTTCCCTTTATTGTTGGAGCATTAAGTATTTCTTTTTTCTTTCGTACCTTATATGTGCTTTTTGTGACTATGTGAAATGCTTTTTTTATATCCAGTAAAAAAAACATCCCCGTCAGACCTATTACTCCAATAATTGTCAGCACTCCAAAAAGCCTTGCCAGCATGGACATCTGTTCTATTGTCATACTAATCGCCTCCTTTGAAGCTTGAGTTTAACATGGTTTCTGATTCGGCAATCAGTACTTCTATTTTTTCAATTTCATCCTTTACCGTACTTGTTGCCTGTACCTTCATATTGTCCATGTCATATTGAATTTCTTCAAAAGTTTCCCTTATTTCTGACAGTGCAACTCCATCCTCTGCCATATATCTTGCATATTCCATTGTACGGGTAACTATTTCCTTATACAGCCTCAGGGTTATCAATTCCCTGTCAGGATTCTCATCGTTATATCGTTTCAGTTCCAACAGATTCTCCCAATATTTCCCGTACATGCCTGCATCAGTGCCTTCAATCTGTGCACCTACTATTTTTTTATAGAAATTACCAATTTCTACATAAATGGAACATCTTTTATATTCCATTTCCTTATCAGGCTTATCCGCATATATATCAGCAGCCTTCTTAAACCATGTAGCCGCATTTGACTGCCTGCTCATCTCATGTTCATAATAAAACCAATAAGCATTGCCGACTCTGAAGCAAAAATCTGCGTACCCTGTGGTATTTTTATCACTGAAGGTCTGCAAATATTTATTAACATTTGCATTAATCTGCAAAAGAAGCTTCTCCTCTTCTGTAGTAAATCTTGCATCCTCCGTAAAGCAGTCCATCACCCCCAAATATGCATCCTCTATCGTGCAATCCATTTCGATTGCCGACATGTAAAATTCAAGCCGTTCTTCCATATCCGGTGTAATTTCCGCCATATTAATTAAATAATCATATTCAGCCTGCTGCTTTTGCTCTGCCATTATGTACATGCTTAAGGAGGTTATACCACTGCATACTGTAATAATCAGCAACAGTATAAATAAGGCTATATTCCTTTTGTATCTTCTGATTACAGGCTTTTCCAAATCCCTGTAATTTTCCAGTGCTCCTCTCAGCTCTGCAACATTTTGATACCTGCCATCAGGATTCCTCTGCGTACATTTAAGGATTATATTTTCAAGTCCCGTTGAAAGCTCCTTATTCCAGTGTGTAATTGGATACATTTCATACGGAGGCTCTGACGGATTATGCCCTGTCAACAGATGATACAAAGTTGAACCCAGACAATATATGTCCGTTCTTGCATCTGTCTGTCCCTGTCCTCCGAACTGCTCCGGCGCAGCATAGCCCTGCGTTCCAAGACACACTGTATCCGCCACATTCCGCTCCTTAAATTCTCTGGCAGTACCAAAATCAATAAGCATTAACTTTCCATCGGACTTAAGCATAATATTGGATGGCTTTATATCTCTATATATAACTGGAGGTTTTCTGGTATGCAGATATTCCAATACATCACACATCTGCATAGCCCAGTTTAATACCTTTTCCTGTGGCTGTGGTCCTTCAGAATTAAGCACCTCACTCAAGGTAAATCCATCTATATAGTCCATTACAATTAGGAAGTTCTCATCCTGATCAATAATGTCTATGATGCTTGGCAGATTCTGATGCTGTAATTTCTTAAGCAGATTCATTTCCATAATCAGACTTTGACTTACAACCTCAAAATTCTGAACACCACCTTTACGAACTTCCTTGACCGCCCATAATTTATTAGCTTTTTCATTAATGGCAAGATAGACCGTGCTCATTCCGCCACGACCTACCTCACTTAAAATTTTGTATTTTCCATCAATAATTGAGCCTAACTCTAACATTCAAAACCTTAGCCTTTCTAACCTTAGAATCTCAGCCTTCGTCTTCTGATATAACTAAAATTGCCGAAATATTATCTCTTTCCCCACGTTCCATATTTAAAGCTGTCAGATATTCCAAATTATCTTTAATATTTGCATCAGTTGCATTTTTCTCGATGTTACAATACTCAAATATTTCTTTATTTGTTATTAAATGCCTGAATCCGTCTGTGCAAATCAGATATGCAGAATCCGGTTCAACATCGCCTACAATAAAATCCGGTTTAATATTATCATCTGTGCCTATACACTGACTTAATACATTACTTCCATATCCTCCGGTTTTTGTTAAATCCACCTTACTGCCCATTATTTCGTTACCAATTGTATGATCTCTGGTCAGCTGTTTTACACTATTCTTAATCTTATACAAACGGCAGTCTCCAACATGCAAAACATAATATTTTGTCTGTGTAAACAACACAGCCGTCATTGTCGTTCCTAATTTTATTCCATTGTCATGTCCATATGCCTGTATTTTTCTATTAACAAAAAAAAGAAGTTCTTTCCAAGCCTGCTCAATAGCTGACTCGGTCTGGACTTCATATAAATCAATGATATTCTTTCTAAACCACTCATCAAATGATCTAATAACACAAGAGCTGGCAACCTCCCCTTGCTGAAGCCCACCCAAACCATCACAAATAACAGCCAGGCATATCATCCCGTTTTTTACATTAGCAATTTTTAATGTTAAACTATCCTGATTAACTGCTTTTACATTACCAATGTTTGTAATTGCATTACCAATATATAACATATCGTTTTTCTATTTTTCCTTCTTATTTATTTATGTTTCTGCTACCCATGAAAAATTATATTATGGCATTTTTTGACAGTCAACTCTATCAATGTTCACCGCCACTTATTACATTCTATCCATGTTATTCCCTAATTTTCTATAGGTACCCATATTCCTATTTCTTTTTGCCCATGTATTATTTATTAACCCACGCCTTGGTTTTTTATATAATCTGTGTTATCCTTGTACCATACTATGTTTTAAGAAATGGAGCCATTATGTCAGACACAATAATTAAGGTTACTAATATAACCAAAAAATATCATAAAAGCACCATCCTCGATAATGTTAATTTTGAGATAAATGCAGGGGATTATGTGGGCATTATCGGTCATAACGGAAGCGGTAAATCTACGCTGCTAAAAATACTATCAGGTGCAATCAAACCCAACACAGGAATACTATCTTTATACAACGAGGATGCCATAAAAAATACAAGCCTTTTTTCAAAGCATATCGGCTATATCCCTCAGGACAATCCTTTGTTTGAAAATCTATCTGTTATAGATAATCTAAAGCTGTGGTACTGTGAAACAGACCGTAATCTGAAAAAGGATTTTGAAAATGGTATACTTAAAGATTTCGGACTGGATAAATATCGTAATTACACCGTAAGCAAATTATCCGGTGGTATGAAGAAACGACTTTCCATCGCCTGTTCCATTGCAAAGAATCCAAAGATACTTATTCTTGATGAGCCTGGTGCCTCTCTTGATATTGTGTGCAAAGCAGACATCTGTCAGTACCTGCGTGAATATAATAAGGCAGGCGGAACAGTTATTATAACCAGTCATGAAGAAGGCGAGCTTGCCGCATGCAACAGAATGTTACTTATAAAGAACAGCGCTCTTACAGAAGTAACACCTGTATATACTGCTGAACAACTAATGAAATTGATAAAGGTGGAAGGCTAATGAAACCATCATTAAAAAAATACATTATATTCCTACAGCTACAAACCAAGGCTGCACTACTAATGCTCCCAAAAATATTTCTGTGCATGCTGATATTCGCTCTACTGCTTGTAACCGCCGGCTTTGGTGCCACAAAGCTGCTTAGTAACAACCAGTCACTTTTCTTCTTTAAAATAGCGGCAGCACTTCCTGAGGAGGATGCTTTGGTCAGCACTGCCTTTAATATTATTGCTAATATGGATAGTCTTGATGGCTACTGTGAATTTATTGAAACAGATATTGATACCGCCAGAGAAATGCTCAAAAACGGTGAAATATACGGAATTATCGAGATACCTGAGGGTTTTGTAGAGGATGTTCTATATGGTGTTAATACCCCTGCCAGAGTTATTATCCCCGATGATACAGGAATGGAAACCATGCTATTTAAAGCGGTACTAAATGCCGGCTCAGATACTCTTGCCTTTGTACAGTCCGGCATATATGCAGTTATGGATACCTATGACAAATACGATATCAGCTCTGAGGAGACAAATAAAGCAAACGAAGATCTTAATATGGAATACATACATTTCTTCTTTAACCGTGGAACCTTCTTTGATAAGATGGTGCTTAGCACTACAGGAAATATCTCTTTACCGGGCTATTATATCTGCAGCGCCATACTACTGCTTATGCTTTTTACCGGAATGACACTTGGAAGCTTCATAGGTCTGGAATCCTCCGGCCTGCTCACCAATCTGTCACGAAGTCATATTAAGCCAGCTTACATTATGCTATCCAAGCTTATGATAATTTCAATCCTATATAGTATTATTTTTCTGTCACTTATAGGTGCAGGACAGCATTTTATAAGTGATATTGAATTATTTGAGGATTCACTTGTTGAAATTAGTTTTACTAATATTATTCTGTTTTTTATATGCACACTATCTGTAGTGTCCTTTTTACAGATGTGCTTTTCATTTGGGCGAAATGGAATATATGCTGCACTATTAATTTTTGCATTAAATACAATTATGGCATTTGTATCAGGCTACATTCTTCCGGGTGCATATCTGCCTGACACCGTAGCTGCCATCGGCAATTATCTTCCGACCGGAATATGGCACGGACTTGTAGAGAGCATGTATACCCAGACCAATGTCCTTAGGCCTATGCTGTGGACAATAATATATGCCTGTGTCTTTTATGGCATATCTGTTATTAATACCAACAAAAGACGACTGGCTTAGCATGGAGATTTACTATGAAAATAAAAAAATATTTAACATGGATAAAAATAATAGGCAAGCATATCCTTAAAAAACCAATTATTCCCATATTGCTGCTATGTATTCCACTTATATCCTTTTTAGTTACACTGATTCCTTCCTTTAATGAGGGAACCACCCTTAATGTGGGAGTGTACTTTGAAGAGGACGATGAATTGATTCTTGCTATTAAGGATAAGCTTTTTAATCGTGAGGATGCCTTTGAATTCACATTGTATGAGGATGAGGATGAATTAAAAAAAGATGTTATGACAGGTAAGCTTGAATGCGCATATGTTTTTAATGAGAATTTCAGTTCTGCCATTGACAAGGGCAAGTACAAGAATTCCATCCAGCTTTTTGTATCTAATTCCACTATGCTTGACAGCTCTGTAAACGAAGTTATTTTTGCATCATTAATACAATTATGTGGCTATGAAATAATTACTGACTACGTTAATGGTGCAGATACGGTTATCTCAAATAATGATGAAGCTTTGGATTATCTTATAAGTGAATATGAACGCTACTGCGAGGGCGGCGAAACCTTCTATATTGACATAGAAACCATCAGCGGAATTTCTTTAAATGAAGGTGGTAATGAAAATCTAGGCGCATCCTTTCCTTTACGTGGAATGCTGTCAATTCTGATTTTTCTGGCAGGCATGCTTGGAGCTGTAACATGGCTTACTGATAATGAAAGCGGACTTTTTAGCACATACTCGCCTGCCTTTAAAACAGCATGCCGGATATTATATGTAATTATACCTGCCACTCTGTTTATTATATGCAGTGAGCTTACATTGTCTCTTACAAGAAGTACAAGACCATTGCTTACAGAGGTTATTTTATGCCTGCGCTATCTCCTTATAATTGTAGTGTTCTGTAATATATGTATAACATTACTTAGAAGAAGCAGCATAGTAACTGCACTTATTCCCGTCCTTATCATAGGCAGCCTTATTTTCTGCCCTATATTCATCAATCTGGAAAGTCTTATTCCGCTGTTTGGCATAATTAGTAAGCTGTTTATTCCGGGATATTTTTTATAAAACAACAAGAGGCTGTTTCACAACAGCCTCTTATATCTACTCACATTCATTAAGTATTCTGTTAATTACTCTTGTAGAATCCAGTACATTATCAACACGCCTTGCAACAGCCTTATCAACAAATGGCTTTAAGATATAATCGTTAACACCCATATCCAGCATCTCCTGCTGAAGTTCCTCTGAATCCTCTGAGGTAATAACAATAACCGGAATTCTGCCAAACTTCTCATTATTTGCTCTTATCTCAAGCAACTCCTTACCATCCATAACCGGCATCCAAAGGTCAAGCAGAATCAAATCCACATCAAAGTCGCGCTCCTCAAGCTTATTAAGTGCATCCTGTCCGTTCTCAGCCTCAATTATCTGATATTTACCCTCAAATATACGCTTAACAATACGTCTGTTTGTTGACATATCATCAACCACTAGGAAGGTCAGCTGCTCCTTATTAATACTTGAAAATGCCTTTCTGTATTTCTGTAATTCCTTATCAGCTTCCTTTGTCATGGTTATATCTGAAAGATTACCAACAATTACATGTCTGTCGCCTACAGAATTAACATACTTAAGCTTAAGATTAATCCACTTAGTCTGACCATTACTAAGACGTCTTACAAATTCACACTCTGTCTGAAGCCCTCCATATACAGCCTCCTTAAAGGCATCCCTGACCTCGTCCCTATAATCCTCAGCAACATAATCAAGTACATTATGCCTGTATTCACTAAGATTCTTAAATCCAAATATATCATAGTAAGCATTATTAACTCTGATAGTCTCAATATTATTATCACCATCAAATTCATATACTGCCACAGCCTGCAGCATATTAGACAGCATCATCTCCATCTGTGATTCACTGGTCCATAAGCTGTCAAAATTATCTGATTTGCTATCATCATTGAAAATCTCCTTTGGAGTCTCAAAGGCAAGCTTCTCATATTCTTCAATTGGCATTGGTCTTGCAAAATAGAAGCCCTGTACATATTCGCAGCTTATACTCTTAAGAAAAGATACCTGCTCCTGAATCTCAACGCCCTCTGCAATAACCGGCATATTAAGCCACTTAGCCATACGAACTACTGATGCAAGAATATTCTCACTTCTGCCCGGATAATCAGACTTAGACATGAACTTCATATCTATCTTCAACACATCCACGGCTATATCCTTAAGTACATTAAGTGAAGAATATCCGCTTCCAAAATCATCCATAAGTATACAGAAGCCTCTTTTCTGAAGCTCTGACATTGCAGACTTAATAGCATCAGGATTACTTGTATATGCTGTCTCTGTAAGCTCTAACTGCAACAATGCAGGTGGAATATTATACTTCTCCACTAAGCCACATATGCAGCTTACCAGATTAGGATTATATAAGCTTACTCTTGACAGATTAACCGATAATGGAGACGGTGAACGTCCCTCATCAATCCACTTTCTAAGCAGCTGACAGGTATGTTCCCATACATAATAGTCCAACTCCATAATAAAACCATTACGCTCAAATACTGGAATAAAATCTCCGGGTGATATCATACCCTTCTGCGGATCCTTCCATCGTACAAGCACCTCTGCTCCCTGAATGGTGTTATTAAGAAGCTCATATTTTGGCTGGAGATATAATACAAACTGCTCCTCATCAAGGGCAGTCTTCATATTGTTAACAATCTCCTGCTCCTTAAATATGGTCATGCTTATCTCGTTTGTATAGAAGGCATAGCTCTTAACATAGTTACCCTTGCACTCCTTAGAGGCTAATTTTGCCTTATCAAGCATGCTTCTTATATTGTCATTCTTCGCTTCAATTACATATACGCCAAAAGCAGGAACCAGATTATAATTCTCCTTGTACAGATTAAGCTCCTTACGAATATTCTGCAAAAACTCCGCTAATTGGGCTTCACTCTCATATGCAACACACATGGCAAAAATATCTGCCTCCATATGACAGTAGGTCATATATTTCTGTGTCTTTGACATACTCTTAATAACCTGGGCAATATATTTAAGAAGATTATTACCTTCCTTCATTCCAAATAATGTATTAAAAATCTGGAATTTATATATATCAAAATGAACCATGGCAAAATCTTCATCCGGATGCTCTTCAAGCATAATCTGAGTCTCCTCAATGAACTTGCCTCTCTTATATAAGCCTGTTACAGAATCAACCTGCTCCCTAAATCTTAATTCCTTAAGAATATTGTATTCACTTCTGTTAATTGCATGCTTAATGCGATACTTAATAATCTCTGCATTATATGGCTTCTTAACAAAATCCCATGCGCCAAGCTTCAGACATTCAGCCTCATTGTCTTCACCTGACTCACTGGTTGCCACAATGATAGGAATATTCTCAATATCTTTAAGCACCCTAAACTGCTCCAAAAAACCAAAGCCATCCAAATTCGGCATAACCAAATCCAAAACTATTGCTGAAATGTTACTCTTATGAGCCTTAACAAGCTCTAATGCTACTGCACCGTCTTCCGCTTCCAGAACATTATATTCGTCCGAAAGCATATCACCTAACATCCTTCGATTCATTAACTTGTCATCAACAACCAATATCGTATGTTTCTTATCCAAAACAAACACCCTCTTTACCCGAATTATATATTTCGCATAATTATCATTCTGTATATATTATATTCTATAAAACAAATATCGTCTAGTAGGAATATTTATAATTTTCCAAAAAAACAAGGGAGTTGCATACGCAACTCCCCATATCAAGCAGATTACTGCTTACCAGCCATCTCCTGCTCCTGCTTCATAATCATCTTCTTAACCATCTCGCCACCGATAGAACCAGCCTGTCTTGATGTTAAGTCACCATTGTAACCTTCCTTTAAAGGTACACCTAACTCTGAAGCAACTTCCATTTTAAATCTGTTCATTGCACTCTTAGCCTCTGGAACAGTCATTCTGTTTGAACTTGAATTAC
>JAZQLB010000251.1:0-6215 GCA_045542475.1 Lachnospiraceae bacterium
ACAAAGAAACTGTATATGAAAAGGTGGAATATGAACCAACGGATGTAATTATTGGAAAGATTGAACAGATAGAAGCTGATATTCAAAAAGAATTAGCTGAATTAAAGAATTTACTTGGATTAAAATAAATTGGGATTTGTCGGGGTGACGAGGAATGCAGGGACAGGACGGAACTGGCTGCCGGGAGCCTGCTCACGGACAGGCATATTCCGGACCGGACTTATAGTCCGGCAGGACGCAGTGAGATGGTGCGAATCGGAAACGAGCCGGGCATGGCGAGTCGCAGGAGAAGGCATGTAAGAAACCTTGAAAAACGAACAAATATTTGACATAGTGGCGGTAAGATGGTACTATAATTACAGAAAAGGTGCTACCGATAGACGGTTAGTCCTAAGTTAATAACGATTAAAAATAACCGCCAAGTTTTCTCAGGACAGGGCGGTTATTTTTGTGTCTTGCTATTTTTACCAAACGAATAGCCAAGACTGAAACAGGTCAAGCATAAGCTAATGACAGCAATCAAACCTTCGATGGTTAGCATAAGCAAATCCTCCATTCTAAGATTTCCACAAGTGGATTTCTATGTAAACAGAGGTCACAGTCCTCTGGTAGAAGGACTAACCGCCTACCGTTATGGTAGCACCTAAGAATATTATATCGAATATTTGTTCGAAAAGCAAGAACTTTTACAAATTTGTCAATTATACCTCAAGAATATATTTTACAAAATGAAGTTTTATTTTAGGAAATTAGATATTATATAGGTGATTATTGTATGTGGATAGGAGCACAGAGATTATGATAAAAATAGCAGTCGTAGGCTGCACAGGTAAGCTGGGCAGTGCTATTATGAAAAATATTATAAGCAGAGATGATGTAGAATTAAGTCATGCCATTGCCAGAAAAGGAAATGCCTATGTGGGGGAAAGTGTGACCGAAATTATTGGCGGAAGCTATGAGCTGGAGATTATTGATGACATTGAGCTTGCTAAGGAGTGTGATGTTTTCGTTGATTGTACCAATGCTGATAGCTTTATGAAGAACAGCTATTCTAAATATGAGAAAATGAATAAGCCGCTTGTTATTGGGACAACTGCTTTTACCTCAGAGGATATAGAGAAGCTTCATGAGCTGTCGGAGAGTGTGCCGGTATTTATGACAGGTAATTTCAGTATCGCATTACATGATTTTATAGAGACTCTAAAATTTGCAGTAAAGAGAATAAGCAAGGATACGGACATACAGATTGTGGAATACCATCATAATCAGAAAAAAGACTCACCAAGCGGAACTGCTTTGATGATAAGAGATGCTCTGGTTGGTGCAAATAGCAGAGTGGAGCCGGAAAGTATAAATATCTGTAGTATTCGTGGGGGAAGTATATTTGGGGAGCATGAGGTTATTTTTGCAAACTGCAAGGATGAGGTTATGACCTTTAAGCATCAGGTATCTTCAAGGGAGACCTTTGCAGATGGAGCGGTTGAGGCGGTTATTTGGACTGCAAAGCAGACGAATGGCTTATATAACATGGATGATTTGGTGAGGTGAGCAGAAGATGACAGAAAAAAACATAGCACAGAAATATATTAATGGATTAAAGGAAGCTTATCTAAAGAATGGAGCAGAAGATGATTGGGCGGATTTTGAAGTCACAATACATGGAGTAAGTGAGGATGATATTAAGGCGTTAAAGGAATTATATCCAAATACACCTGACACTCTTATTGAGCTGTTAAAAATAGTAGATGGAACCTACTGGAGAGAATACAGCGGGAAAAAAATATCATTTTATCTGCTGGGTTCGGATGTGGAGGGCTATCCATATTATCTGCTGTCAGCAAAGCAGATTGTAGAGACACAGAATGAAGCCTTTGATTTTTATGAGGACTATGTAAACAGGGAGTTTGACCCGGAGGATATACCCATAAGTGAGAGAATAACAGATGATGCTAATAAAATGAACTGGCTGCATTTCTCGGACTGTATGAATAATGGCGGAACTTCACAGCTTTTTATTGATTTTTCTCCAAGTGAAAAGGGGATAAGCGGACAGATTGTAAGATTTTTACATGACCCGGATGAGATTGAGGTTATAGCAGACAGCTTTGAGGAATATTTGGAGAAGCTGATAGAATGGGGCTATGAATTTATTAATGAGGATACTGTAGGAGAATAGGATGTGAGAATTTTATTAATTAATTTGCCGTACTACGGGCATTTTGTGCCAACAGTAGGACTTGTTAAAGCGTTAATAAAAAGGAACTGTGAAATAACTTATCTTATGCCATTTGGTTGGGAAGAAAAGGTTGCCGAGAGCGGTGCAATTTTTTCAGGGTATGCCAATCATAGAAAATTGTCAGAGCAGATAAAAAATGCCTATACGGCGGCAGAGAAAATAATTAAAGAATTTGACTTGGTGGTGTATGAGCAGTTTTTCTTTTTAGGGAAGCATCTTGCTGAAAGATACAATAAGCCTGTGGTAAGAATATTTACTGCACCTGCTACAAATAAAATACTTATGGATGAATACATTTCTGCCGGAGGAGCATTGGGAATATTTAAGCATAAGTGGATTGCAAAAAGCTGGACAAGGGAAATTACTAAAGGAATTTCCATGAAAACGGATAACTGGCTTGATGAAATTATTTATAATGCACCAAAGCTCAATCTTGTATATACTTTACGGGAATATCAGCCATATGAAGACGAATTTCCTGATGAACAATATAAATTTTTAGGTGCTTCAATTTATGATAGAGTGTCAAAAAATATAATAGAAATCAAGAAGGGAAACAGACCGTTAATTTATATTTCGCTTGGAACTGTTGTAAAGGGAGCAGGTTCTTTTTTTAGAAAATGTATTGAAGCATTCAGACACGAACCTGTCGAGGTCATTATTTCTACAGGTAAGAGCTTTAAACTGCATACACTAAAGAATGTTCCTGACAATGTACATGTACATAATTTTGTTCCCCAGCTTGAGGTGCTAAAGCAGGCAGATGTTTTTGTAACGCATGGTGGAATGAACAGTATTTCAGAAGCATTGGCGTATGGTGTACCTATGGTTGTGATACCATTTATGTCTGACCAGCCGGTAAATGCCAAAAGAATCGAGACACTTGGATTAGGCAGGCGGTTAGAATATAAGAATCTTAGTGCAGAGGCTTTAAGGGAGAATGTCAGAATTGTTTTATCTGATGGTAAATGTAAGTTAAATGTATTAAATATGCAAAGGCTGATTAATGAGGCTCCGGGTAATTCAGGTGGAGCAGATATGATTATTAATTTTTATGAGAATAGCAGGTGAATTATATGACAAATCAGAATGTAATTCTTAAGAAACCCAAAATGATACTATTCGACTATGGTCAGACCTTAGTCAACGAAGCGAAATTCGATGGTGTAAAAGGTACAGAGGCGGTTCTAAAATATGCAACAGCTAATAAGTACAATCGCACAGCCGAAGAGGTTCAGGCTGTGGCAGATTTGATAAATAGCGAGTTAGGAAGATTTGACCCTGCAAGGAGACATCTGTTTCAGGTTGAGGTGCCTAATACAATGTTTACGCGATTTTTGTATGAGTCCCAGGGAATTGAGTTATCAATAAGCGGAGCTAAGCTTGATGAGGTATTTTGGAATGCTGCGGCGCCGGGAGTACCAACAGCAGGGATTAAAGATTTTCTTGATTTTCTAAAGAAGCAGGGAATACGGACTGGCGTAATCAGTAATATTTCTTATGGCACAGAAGCACTTAAGAACAGAATTAATTCGGTGCTTCCTGAGAATGAGTTTGAATTTATAATAGCAACTAGTGAGTATATGTTCAGAAAGCCTAATAAGCATATATTTGAGTTGGCACTGGAAAAAGCGGGCTTACAGGCGGAAGATGTGTGGTATATAGGTGACCAGTATGAGTGTGATGTGGTTGGTGCAAGGAATGCAGGATTGTTTCCGGTGTGGTATATTGGGGCAGTGGATTTTAAGCAGCCGTTTGAGAAGCGGAATGAAGTGCTGGCTATAGATAGTTGGGAAGTGCTTAAGTCCATGATGGAAGAGATTAATAAAATTGAGTTATAGAATAGGGGCTTAGTATGACAGACAATATAAGATTTAATATAATTAATCCACAGGGGATTGAAGCGTGGGCAGGTGATTGTAAGATATCACAGGTTGTCGAAATATATATAAATGATAAAGAGTTTATAGATATTTTACGAGAGCTGGAAGGTCCATATGCAGCAGAAGAAGGACATCCGAGTTTAGCAGGAGCTTATGGGCATCTAACACCGAAAGAGTTGATAGCTAATTTAGCTGGGGCAGGAAATAAGAATGAAGCTTATGAGGATGAAGGGGCAGAATTACTTTGCTGTTCGGGTTGCGGTTTTAGTGGGTGTTGGTCAATTGTTGTACATATAAAGCAGGATTCAGAATATGTGTATTGGTACAAATTTGAACACAACCACAGAAATTGGGAATATAATATTTCATATAAATTTGATAGAAAAGAATATGAAAAGGCATTAGAGGAAATGAAAGCATTATCCTGCAATTAAAGATGATAATACTTGAAATACATACCACTTATATATTATATTTATAAAAGAACAATTTTTACTATTAAGGAGAAAACAATGGCAGATATTAAACCTTTTATATGTGTTAGACCTGAGAAATCAGTAGTTGATAAGGTGGCGGCCCTTCCATATGATGTGTACAGCAGGGAAGAGGCTTGCGTTGAGGTGGCAGATAAGCCCTTATCATTTTTAAATATTGATAGAGCAGAGACACAGTTCGGGGCAGAGGTGGATACCTATGCAGACTGCGTATATGCCAAGGCAAAGGAACTTTTAGAGGCAAGAATAGCTGACGGAACTTTTGTTACTGATGAGAAGGCTGCTTATTACATATATGAGCTTACAATGAATGGACGTGCTCAGACAGGAATCGTGGCATGTTCTTCAATTGATGACTATATCAATAATCGCATTAAGAAGCATGAGAATACAAGAGAGGATAAGGAGCAGGACAGAATTCGTCACGTTGATACCTGTAGTGCTCAGACAGGACCTATTTTTCTTGCGTATCGTGCAAATGAGGTTATTAGAGACACTGTTGCAAAGAATAAGAAGAATGCGCCTTTATACAGCTTTACATCTGAGGATGGAATTAAGCATGTGGTATGGGTAATCTATGATAATGAGGATATTGCTGCAATTAAAGCTGCATTTGCTTCAATTGATGAAATATACATTGCAGATGGACACCACAGAGCAGCTTCTGCAGTTAAGGTTGGTATTAAGAGAAGAAATGAGAATCCTGATTACACAGGTGATGAGGAGTTTAACTATTTCCTTTCTGTATTATTCCCGGATGAGGAATTAATGATTATGCCATATAACAGGGTGGTTAAGGATTTAAATGGTAATTCAGTTGAGGAGTTCTTAAGTAAGGTAGGAGAGAAGTTTACTATGGAGCTTATTGGGGACAAAGCGGTAGAGCCGGCAAAAAAAGCTGACTTTGGAATGTACCTTGATGGTAAGTGGTACTGCTTATCCGTTAAGGAAGAGCTTCTTTCAAATGACCCTGTGGATGGTCTTGACGTGGCTATATTACAGAATCATTTGCTTGCACCAATCCTTGGAATCGGCGACCCTAGAGTGGATAAGAGAATTGAGTTTATCGGTGGAATCAGAGGAACTAAGGAACTTGAGAAAAGGGTTAATGAGGACATGAAGGTTGCGTTTTCTATGTACGCTACAACTATTGCAGAGTTATTTGATGTGGCGGATGCAGGTCTTTTGATGCCGCCTAAGTCTACTTGGTTTGAGCCGAAGTTAAGAAGTGGAATATTTATTCATAGGTTATAAAAATTTTATTTGCAAATATGTACTCTATAGTCTATAATGTTTTATTAGTTGGTGGTTTGTACACGATAATAAGCAAATCATCGTAGGAGGCAATATGGTTTTATTAGAGGCAGCTGGCGGCTCAGGCGGCGGTTCAATGTTATTTTTAATTGGTTATATCATTTTCTTCGTAGTCCTTATGTATTTTATTGCAATCAGACCACAGAAGAAGCAGCAGAAGAAGCAGCAGGAATTACTTGCATCTATGGAGGTTGGCGACAGCGTTCTTACAACAAGTGGTTTCTATGGTGTAGTTCTTGATATTACAGATGATGTAGTAATCGTTGAGTTCGGTAACAATAAGAATTG
>JAZQLB010000252.1:0-3863 GCA_045542475.1 Lachnospiraceae bacterium
AGATTTAACAAAACATTTTTGCCCTCATTTTAAGCCTGATTTTAATATGGGATTGCTTAGAACCAATAATTATATCTGTCACTTTTTTATGGTGAAAAAGAGTATTGCCGATAAGGTAGGAGGTTTCTCATCAGAGTATGATGGTGCACAGGATTTTGATTTTATTCTAAGATGTGTGGAGAATTCCAAGGTTGTAAGCCATGTGCCAGAGATTTTATATTATTGGCGTACCCACGAACAGTCAACCTCGTCAAATCCACTTTCAAAGCTCTATGCGTATGAGGCAGGAAAGAAGGCGATAGAAGCACATCTAAGCAGAATGAATCTTAAGGGTAAGGTATACATGCTTGAGGACATGGGCTTCTATAAAATAAGATATGAGATTAAGGAGCTCCCAAGAATCAAGGTGGTAATACTTGGTAACGGAAAGTGCCAAAATACAAGTGAGTATTTTAAATATATTAAAACCAACACAGAGTATGACAACTTTTCCATATGCTCTATGTGGGAGCCGGATGTAGAGCGGTTAAAGGATTTGGACTGCGAGTACTTTATGATTTTGCGTGAGGGAATGGAGTTTCAAGAAAAGAAATGGATGCGAAATCTGTGTGCAAGAGCTGTGCAGGAAAAACTTGATGCCATAGCGGCACGTACACTTATTAAGCATTCTGTTGCGTATGGTGGTTCACTGATATTTGACGGAGTGGAGAACAGCATGTCAAATGTAGGCAAGCCGGGATGGTATAAGGGAAAATTCAACAGGCTTATTTTACAGAGTGATGCAAAGATTATACCATGCACGGGAATTCTGATAAAAAAGCAGAATTATCTGGAACTGCTTGAAACAGGCTACAGTGTTAATTACGATAATGCCGGTAATCAAAGGTTTGCATATGAACCTAATGTTACAATAAGAATGTAGCAGTCAGGTAGAAAGAGAGAACATGAAGGTAAGTATAATAATACCAAATTACAATGGCGAACAATATCTTTCGGATTGCCTTAATGCTTTGAAGAAGCAGACGTTTAAGGAATTTGAGGTTATTATGGTGGATAATGGCTCATCGGATAACAGTATAGAAACGGCAAGAAAGCTATACGAGGGGATTGGTATTGTCGCCCTTTCTGAGAATACAGGCTTTGCACGTGCTGTGAACGAAGGAATTAGAGTGGCAAAAGGCGAATATGTTATTTTGCTTAATAATGACACAATTCCATTTGAAAGCTTTGTGGCTAATCAGTACAAAATGATTAAGGCAAGGAAGAATGTTTTTTCCTGTTCAGCATTAATGATTGACAATCACAACAGGGAACTGGTGGATGATGCAGGAGATTTTTACTGTGCATTAGGCTGGGCTTTCTCGGATGCAAAAGGAAAAAAGCTGTCAGAGTATACGATAGTGAGAGAAATATTTGCTTCCTGTGCCGGAGCTGCAATATACCGAAAGGATTTGCTGCACCGGATAGGGATGTTTGATGAGAGCTTTTTTGCATATTTAGAGGATATTGATGTGGGCTACCGTGCAAAGCTTCATGGCTATAGCAATATATATAATCCCCATGCAAGGGTATATCATATAGGCAGTGCATCAAGCGGTTCAAGATATAACAATTTCAAGGTAAAGCTTGCGGCTAGAAATACAATATATCTAATTCGTAAAAATATGCCAATATGGCAGATTGTTATTAATTCTCCTTTTATTCTTGCAGGAATTGTTATTAAAACAGTTTTTTTTGCGAAAAAAGGTATGGTAAAGGCATATTTAAGGGGGCTTGCAGAGGGTTTTTCATCAGGCTCACTTGTTAAGTGCTCACAGACTAAAAATATAAAAGCCTGTTTAAAAATGCAGGCAGAGCTATACAAGGGTATAAAGCATCGTCTTTCATAACAGACCGCTATCGGTATTAAAAAGTAATTCCGATAGCGGTTTAATTGTGCAAAAAAATCAGTTTTTATAATGACAACACCTTGAAAATGTGATACAATATTGAAGTACGCAATATAATATTTGTACAAAAAGAAGGAGGTTATTCTATGTCATATATGGATACTTACAAGCAGTGGTGTGATAATCAGTATTTTGATGAGGCTACAAGAGCAGAGCTCGCATCGATTGCAGGCAACGAGAAGGAGATTGAGGACAGATTCTATAAGGATCTTGAATTTGGTACAGGTGGTCTTAGAGGCGTAATTGGTAATGGAACAAACCGAATGAATATATATACAGTTCGTAAGGCTACACAGGGTCTTGCTAACTTTATTCTTAAGGAAGGCGGACAGGATAAGGGCGTAGCTATCGCATTTGATTCAAGAAGAATGTCACCTGAATTTGCTGATGAGGCAGCACTTTGTCTTGCAGCTAACGGAATTAAGGCATATCGTTTCCCTACACTTCGTCCAACACCTGAACTATCATATGCGGTAAGAAGATTAGGCTGTATCGCAGGTATCGTAGTAACAGCAAGCCATAACCCACCAGAGTACAACGGATACAAGGTATACTGGGAGGACGGCGCACAGGTTACATCTCCTAAGGATGTTCAGATTATTACAGAGGTTAATAATGTAACGGACTTTAATACAGTTAAGACTATGGATAAGGATGCAGCTATTGCAGCAGGTCTTTATAACGTAATCGGTTCGGAGATTGATGACGAATATATTGCAGAGCTTAAGAAGCAGATTGTTAATCCTGAGGTTATTAAGGAGATGGGTAAGGACATGTCTATTGTCTATACACCTCTTCATGGAACAGGAAACATCCCTGCAAGAAGAGTTCTTTCAGAAATCGGATTTGAGAATGTATATGTTGTTCCAGAGCAGGAGATGCCGGATTCTAATTTCTCAACAGTAAGCTATCCTAATCCAGAGGACCCTGCAGCGTTTGAGCTTGCACTTAAGCTTGCTAAAGAGAAGAATGCAGACCTTGTACTTGCTACAGACCCTGATGCAGACAGACTTGGTGTATACGCTAAGGATAGTAAGACTGGTGAGTATGTATCATTTACCGGTAATATGTCGGGTATGCTTATAGCAGAGTATCTTCTCTCACAGAAGAAGGCTAAGGGACTTGTTCCAGCTAATGGTGCACTTGTTAAGACTATCGTTTCTACTAATATGGCAGATGCTGTTGCGGCAGAGTATAACCTTAAGCTTATTGAGTGTCTTACAGGATTTAAGTATATTGGTGAGCAGATTAAGTTCTTCGAGGAACAGAATACATATGAGTATATGTTCGGCTTTGAAGAGAGCTATGGATGTCTCGTAGGAACACATGCAAGAGATAAGGATGCCATCGTGGCAGTTATGGCACTATGTGAGGCTGCTGCATTCTACAAGAAGCAGGGATTTACATTATGGGATCAGATGGTTAATATCTACGAGAAGTATGGCTATTATAGAGAGGGTCTTAAGTCACTTACTCTTAAGGGTGTTGAAGGTGTTGCCAAGATTAAGGAGATGCTTGATAATCTTCGTAAGAATCCACCTAAGAGCTTTGGAAGCTTTACTGTAGAGGCTGCAAGAGACTATGATAATGATGTTATCGTAGATAATAAGACCGGTGAGAAGAGACCAACAGGTCTTCCAAAGTCTAATGTTCTCTACTATGACCTTAATGATGGTGCATGGTGCTGTGCAAGACCATCTGGAACAGAGCCTAAGGTTAAGTTCTACATGGGTGTTAAGGGAAATAGCTTTGAGGATGCAGAGGCTAAGCTTGCTGAGTTATCAGAGGCTGTTATGGCGCAGGTGCAGAAGTAGTACAGTTGGGGGAGAAAAGTAGTATTGCATAGGATATATTTGTGTGATATTATTTGGCTGTATTTTTAACAGAGGATGAGGAGAATGAATATGAATGAAT
>JAZQLB010000253.1:0-5269 GCA_045542475.1 Lachnospiraceae bacterium
GAAGCGCAGAATAGAGGGTTTGAGGTTGAATTTACGAGAGAAATACAGAAAAAGAATGATATTGGAGTATATTGTCAGCATATATGCTATCCAAAAAACTCAAAGCTTTCTGTAGTGTTATTACATGATATGGAGCAGACACATAGATTCTGGCCGAATATGTGGGAAAGAGAAAGATGGAATGATTTTGATATAGGTGTTCTCCCGGGAAAAGAGTGGGCAGACAGATGGGAGCGAAGTGCTAATCAGTACTATGTTAACCCTAGAAAGGGAACCTTTGAATTCGGATATCCAAAAAGTGACTGGGTGTTTTCAGAGGATATAAAGAGACGTACGGAGGAATTAAGGTCGAAATTTGACTTTAAATACGATTTTACCGTATTATATGCTCCTTCCTGGGAGAATGATTATAAAGAGGATGATTTTATAAATGCATTAGCAGATATGAAGGTTAACCTTGTTGTTAAGCAGGGACCATGGAATGAGGAATATCCAGATATTGTAGCCAATATAGCCAAGCAGCGTGAGCTGCATGAGGGAAAGTATGATAATCTATACTATATTGAGCCGGAAGAAAATATAATGGTTGCCCTTAATATGTGCGATATGGTTGTATCGGAAGAATCCAGTGTTATGACGGAGGCGATTATGTTTGGAAAACCAAGCGTAGCGGTGATGGATTGGCTGATTCCGGATACCATACCAAGCAGATATGCATGTGTTCCGATAGATTATGTATTGAAATGCAAGAAAAATGAACTTCGGGAATATGTGGAGAAGCTTTCAAGAAGGGATGATTACTATGAAAAAGCAATTAGAAATGGTGAAAGAGTATTCAGTAATATAGGAAATGTTTGCAGCGATATAATGGATGCTGTTGAATACTATATTGGAAGTTCGGATAAGGATGATTTTATGGCGAAGAAATTGGAATCCAGATATAAAAAATGTACGCTATGGAATTAGTATATTCGAAAAATAAACCGGAGCGGGTAAATGGTATGAACATATTGATGTATATGTGGAAGGCACATAATCAGGAGGATATTAAGGCTGCATTTGTACGGAACGGGCATAGTGTAGATGTTATAGAATGGCAGCTTACTAATTACGAAGAAGATAGAGAGTTTGAGGATGCGTTAAAATGCAGGTTAAGCTTAAATTCCATTAAGTATGATATGGTATTCTCTGTTAATTATTTTCCTTTGGTTTCAGATGTATGCCAGCATATGAATATCAGATATGTTTCATGGACCTGTGACAGTCCTATATCAACACTATATCATCAGTCTGTTCATAATGAATGTAATTACATATTTCTTTTTGATAAAATTGACTACATTGCTTTTAGTGAAATGGGTGCAAGGGTGTTTTATCTGCCATTGGCGGCAGCTGGAGAAAGGGCGGATAAGGTGATTAATGCCGCTGAGGAAGATGATTATTGGTGTGATGTATCCTTTGTTGGGAGTATGTACAATAAGAATTCCTATGATGAAATAGTTGACCGCTTGCCTGATTATACAAGGGGATATTTTGATGCTTTGATGAAAATGCAGATGGAAATATATGGTGAGTACTATATTGATTCCATGCTGACTGCAGAGATTATGGACGAATTGCATAAATATTTCCGACTGGACAAAAGTGAACGCTCACAATCAGAGCTTCGGCATTTTTTTGCAAATTCTGTGTTAGGATTTAAGATGGCACAGATGGAGAGGCAGTCATTACTTAATCATTTGTCAAAATATTTCAAGGTGGATATTTTTACTGATGACAAGTATGCCGAGTTTCCGTTAGCAACAAATAGAGGAGCTGTTGATTACAAAACAAAATCGCCCTTAGTATTTAATCGGAGTAAAATCAATCTTAATTTTACTATTCGGAATATACGAAGCGGGATTCCGCTTAGGGTATGGGATATTATGGCAGCAGGAGGCTTTTGTATTACCAATTTTCAGATGGAAATGCCTTTATATTTTGAGAATGGTAAGGATATCGTATGGTTTGAGGATAAAAAAGATTTGGTGGATAAAGTCAGATATTATCTTGCTCATGAGGAGGAACGGAAAGAAATTGCTGATAGAGGCTGCTATAAGGTCAGACAGATGCATAATTATGATGTGCGAATTCAGGAAATTGAAAGAATACTGATTTAAAATAATAAGCAGAGGATAGCTTTAAATGACTTGTTAGTCTGGGCGTTCCTCTGCTTATTTGTCAGATATAATATTGTTATGATTATAAAAGCTTAGCAACCTCAGTTTCAAGGGTTGTTACAAGGTTAAGTAATTCGCCGTTAAGCAGGTTTGCCAGTTCAGTATTATCTTTGTTGGTGTATGCTGTACTGAATCTGACTATGCTGTCATTTATGGTATTCTTATCAATTACAGTGCTATTTTCGTTGATTACAGGTAGTGTCAGGTTGACAATCTGAATAACCCAGTTGAGACCCTCAATTATCTTGGATAAATAGGTGTCTGTATCAGGAAGTGAAGTTCCTGCAAGCTCTGTGGCAACGGTTTTCATACCATTAGATAATTTGGGAAGATAATCTAACATAACCTGTAATGCTTCTAATTGTTCGCTTCTGTTTGTTTCCATTTTAAATACCTCACTTTAGTTGTTTTTTATATTTAGCAGTTTGCAAATATTATTTGTAGGAATATTTACATCGAATTGGCATATCGGCTGCGTTGCAGTACGATATGCAGTATCAAGTATTGTTCCTAAAAATAGTGAATCAAGAGTTCTATATTCTTCGTATACCGCAGTTATTCCATATCGCTCAAATAATTCTGATTTTGGAAGTACATCATTGGCTATACTATGATGATTGTAGACAGTTTCTATTGAACGGTACATAATAAATGATGCCGGTATATTTTCAAGAATCCATTCCTGATCAAACCATACAAAGTTATTATCTATGCAAAATGCATTCTTAGGGGTCATATCCAAAAAGCCGGTTTTTAATATAGTGCCATATTTGTTGATGTCTGGCTCTATGTCTAAATCAAGAGTAAATAAAATGTTATTATTAGGGTCTATTGATTTAGAAGATGCTAAAATTTCATTGTTAAGTCTGTCAAATATATTGTAAATAATTGCTTTATTCTTGGTTTTGTAAGCATCAGACAGAAGTTCTTCGTAGGTTGGATAATTCATGTATTGAGTTACTGCCATACCTTTTTGGAATGTTGTATTTGCTGTAGATAAATTATTATGTGATAATGCCGCTTCGTTCTTCACGGTCTGGTGTAAGTGGGTTTCCACAGCCTGATTTAATGGGAATTTCTCTGCTCTATCCTTATAAATTCGAGTTCCAACACGATAATTTGGAAGTCTCTGGTGTGAGAAACTTATAAACTTAACCTCTCCTAATTCATCAGAATCTGAGCATTCTACAAAAAATGAATTTGAAAAAAATTCAAAGGTATTATTTTCTATAATGTCGTTATATATTCGTGCTTCATCTGCAACCAAAGTTTTATTACTTGGAATATAATACCATGGAATTTCAGCTGAATAATCAAGCTCCTTAGGTAAATAATCTTCTGAATATATGATGAAAGGAAGTTTATAATCAGGTTGAGGATAATAAAAGAAGGTGTTTTTAAAACCACTTTCCTTAATTAGTTTTTCAAGTCCTTTTCTTGAAAAAGTTCTTATTTTTCTGTTGGATATTGAATATTGATTAATTCCATCAAATGGGATGGAGGTGTGGTCCTCGCCGGCTCCGCACCAATACTTCAAACCATATTGATTTTCAATGGCTATGAGAAGCTTTCCGTTAGGTTTCAGCAGGCTTTTTACTTTGGTGAGAAAATCGTTATAAGGATTGTCACCATCGGTATAGCTGCCCTGATATTCAAATACTCCTATAAGGGTTATGTAATCGAACTTTTTCTCAAATTCGATATCGTTAAGATTGCCTACGATTATTTCGAGGTTCTCTTTCTCACGGCATCTTAGTAATGTGGCGGTAGCCCTTCTCTTAGAAAGCTCAACCGCAGTTACATCCTTGCACAAATCACATAGCGTTCCGGTTATGGCGCCAAGTCCGCAGCCTATTTCAAGAACGGAAGCATCAGGATTGAAAGGATACCAGTTAATTATATTTGCCCTTGTATGTGTAAGATGATAATATGTTGGCCAGCAGTAATTATCGCATATTGCCTGTGAATAGTCCTCAGGTTCGTGCTCAGATATAATTTTAATTAAGGTGTCCTCGATATCACCATCGGAATATAAATCCTCATTCTTATACCAGGTCAGGTTAAATTTTGGTTTTGGGGATAATTGTTCTATTAATTCTGCATACATTTATATTCCTCCCGTTAATTGTAATACAAATATATTATCGGCAGAAAAGTTGTTTTACTATATAGCTAATTTGAAAAAAATGGGCAGGTATTATACCTGCCCATCAAACATCATTCCTGCATAAAGGGAAGTTGCATACGGATTATGAATTAACCGTTGTGGGTTCTTGTATGCCACTACCTTCTTGTTGATATATTCCATAGGATTAAACTCTATGGATTGTATATGAGTTTTTAAATCATTTTCAAAAGCTGTAAGATTATTCATATTGGAATAAATTGAATTGGTGTTTATGGCCGCGTTGAGAGCCTCGTCATTTATGGATAGTGAATAATCTTCATTTATTAAGAGGGCATTAGCCTCTAAGGTCGAACTATGCTTCTTCACTATACCGGTTAAGGTACGGTTGAGCTTGGACAAATCGTGGCTGCTTGATTGACTTGTAAGTGATAAAAGTCTGTTAAAGTTATCTGTAAAGTCAGATAATCTTTGTGAAGCAAAGGATGCGCTCTTGACCAATTGTACCTGTCCGGTTCCGTGTTCTGCGGATATACCAAGAAGAGTGACCTCATAATTATCGCCAACTACAAAGGTGTTGGTTGGGGATATCTCCTGAACATCATCCAGATTAAAGACCGCATTGCTTGGAATCTGGGTAACGTTATCAAGACCAAAGGAATTAACAGCACCTACCAGAAACGAGGAATCATTCTCTTTGATTCTGAACTGATATGGAGAATTAACGCCACTACCTGTTGCATTAGAGCTTATGCGGATTGCCTGTTGACCAAGGTTGGATTTGACAAGCTCTGCACTAAGTCCGATATTGGATGAATTAATAATTTTAACAAGCTTTTTCTGAACCTTGTCGTTATTATCTTCATTGTCAACCGTAAATTGAAGCTCATATGTTGTATTGGCATTAATAATGTCAAAGGAATAT
>JAZQLB010000254.1:0-5777 GCA_045542475.1 Lachnospiraceae bacterium
AGTACACGAATGGCAATATGACCATAGGAGAACTTGCAATAGAACTTGGAACCAGTAAGATTCTCCTCCACGCATTTATAGAAAAGAATCACCTAGTACGTAAGAAATGGTAAGGAGGCAGCAGATGAACAATAGCACAAAGAAATATCAGTTCAGCCCTAAGACTAAAAAGGCTATCTGGGCAAGGGATAACGACCAGTGCATATTCTGCCGGATGAATTATCACATGGAGGGTACAAGCGGTCTGATGTACAGCCTGAAAGACTGTATGCATTTCATCAATAAGTCTGCAGGAGGACTTGGAATAGAGCAGAACGGAGTAACCGGATGCAGATATCACCATAACCTGTTAGATAACGGCAATAAGGGCTTAAGGGAAGAAATGTTGGAGATAATGGAGAATCATTTAAAAAGTCTCTATCCTGACTGGAGTAGGGACAAGCTGGTATATGACAAATGGGAACCTATGAAGGGTGCATGGATGATATCAACCGCACCAAGAAAATAACGAAAGGTGGAATGACTTATCAATAAAGTGGTATTAATGGGCAGATTAACAAGAGACCCGGATGTGAGAGTGTCTGCCGGTGAACGTCAGATGACTATAGCAAGATACACGCTGGCAGTAGACCGCAGGCAGAGGAGCGGAGATAACAATGGAGCTACAGCTGACTTCATACCATGTATAGCATTTGACAGGGCAGCAGAGTTCGCAGAGAAGTATTTCAGGCAAGGTATTAAGGTTGTTGTCACCGGAAGAATCCAGACCGGCAGTTACACCAGCAGAGACGGTCAGAAGGTATATACAACAGATGTGGTTGTGGAAGAGCAGGAATTTGCAGAAAGCAAGAATGCCGGAAACCAGTCCGCCCTTGAAAATACAAGGCAGCAGTCGCCAGATACATATACCGGGAATGACGGATTTATGAGTCTGCCGGAAGGGTTAGAGGATGGCGGTCTGCCATTCACGTAAGGAGCTGCTATGGTTAATTTAGATAAAATAGACAGAAGCAAATATTATGCCAGAGCCGAAGCTCTCATGAAGGTAGCAGGCGTTAAGGAAGTGAAGCTGGACTATAAAGCATTTGGTATCAGGAAGAATGAACTGGTATTAATCAGCATAATCCCTCACACACGTGGTGATGTAAAAGCAGAGAATATGCGAAGGCTCAAGAAGATACCTGTATATGTGTCAGTATATGACCGATGGAAAAGAATGAAAAGAGGACAGGAGATACCCGTATACGAAAGAGGGTATTTCATCCTCGAACTTGATAAGAAGGACCGATAACGGAGGAAAAGAACGATGGATAATAACAATATAGCATTAATCGAAGGAACAATAACAAAGGAACCTCAGTTTAATCATGAGGCATATGGAGAGAAGTTTTATATGATACACGTATCAGTACAGAGGTTAAGCCCTGTATTTGATGAAATACCGGTATTAATCCCGGAGAGAGGCACGAATATGGAAGTGTTGATTAAAGGCACAGCGGTGCTTGTAGAGGGGCAGTTCCGCTCATATAACAAGCATGAGGAGAATAAATCAAGACTGATAATGTATCTGTTTGCAGAAGAAATTATAGAGTACCCATTCGGCACAGATAAGAACTCTGTCATATTAGAGGGCTATATCTGTAAGCCGACGACCTACAGAATAACTCCATTAGAAAGGGAAATAGCGGATGTATTAATAGCAGTCAACCGCGATTATGGTAAGTCAGATTATATCCCATGTATTGTCTGGGGACGTAATGCCCGTTATGCGAATAAACTTGAGGTTGGTATGAAGGTACATATTGAGGGACGAATACAGAGCAGGACATATAACAAGAAGCTGGAAGATGGCAGCAGTATTGAGAAGACAGCGTATGAGGTGTCTGTGAGTGCGATTAGGGAGATTGCAGATATATAAATCTACCCCCGGCAATCTACACTATATCATGGTAGTGTAGATTGCTACTTAATTAGCGTTTAAAGAGACCTAATACGCCGCCAACGATAAATCCTAATGAAAAGTATAGTAATGGCATAAAGTCACCTCCATATAAAGTATTTTCTCATATGGTACCACATGGTGGGAGGAAAATTAATTAACAAAGTATAAAAATATAATAAAATATAAATTTTTTAAAATATTTTTGAATTTTAGGCAAAAAAATAAGGACCTTTTCGATTTTTTTATACATACCGTGATGTAACAGTTTTTACACAAGAAAGTGAGGTCACGGATATGACAATACAAATCGATAGTCCTGAGATGATTATAGCATTATTTGTTGGAATTGCAATACTTAGGTTGTGCTGTAAGAAAAAAACGAGAAAGAAATTCAGTAAGTTGTTTAGAAAGCTTATAAAGAAAAAATAGCAATTAGGAAGGAGATTTAAAATGGACGAAATACAGATATTTAACAACAGCGACTTTGGTCAGTTAAGAACAATGGAGATTAACGGTCAGCCGTATTTTATGGCTTCGGATGTGGCGATAGCTCTTGGATATGCAAAGCCACACAATGCAATATCGCAGCACTGTAGGTCTACCCTAAAACAGGGTATAGCTACTAAACAGGGAAATACGCTTGTTTACTAAGGCGAGCATATGGTTAATCTGACACCTGTAATCTACATTATGATTTTACAAGGTAGATTACAGGTAAGAACTATTAGCGGAAGATTCTTGAGTTAAAAACAAAATATGCAATAGTGAATATAAGCAGAATAAAAAGTAGAACTATAATTGATATTGATACTATATCTGGCGTACCGAACCAAAATGTAAAAGTATCTAAAGCAATGTTGCCGATTTCAAGAATTGTAATCACCTCCTTGGGTTTTTGATTTTATATTACCATAAACGTGAAATGGAGGAAATTAATAAATTATAAAATTTTTAAAATTATAGTGTTGACAGGTAGGCGTGCCAACATTTTTTATGAAAGTAAGCGCGCTATAGTAACCAACAGGAAGGAGAAATATAAATGAACGAACTTATTACAGTTAACAATGATACTCAGAGAGTGTCAGCAAGAGATTTATATGATTTGCTTGCACAAGATGGTGGAACTAAAGGAACTGAAAGATTCAGTAAGTGGTTTGAAAGATATTGTACATATGGTTTTATACAAGGAATTGATTATTCAACCCCGAACAAAAAAGTACGGGTTCAGACAGAGGGAACAAGAGAAGTCGCACGTGAAGTAGAGGACTATGATTTGTCAGTCGATATGGCAAAACAAATCTGTATGCTGCAAAGAACGAAAAAGGGTTTGGAATTAAGACATTATCTGATTGATATGGAGAAGGCGTGGAATACACCCGAACAGATTATGGCAAGAGCTTTAAAAGTGGCGGATTTAACCATTGAAAACCTAAAGATAGAAAATCAGACATTAGTAAAGCAAATAGAGCAGGACAAGCCTAAGACGGTCTTTGCAGATGCAGTATCAGCTTCTGATTCATCTATCCTCATAAGAGACCTTGCAAAGCTGATTAAGCAGAATGGAATACCGCTGGGCGAAAGACGTTTGTATAAATGGCTACGTGAGCAGGGCTATATATGTAAATGCTCAAGAATGCCAACACAGAAGGCTATGGAACTAGGTCTGTTTGAAATTGTGATAAGGACAATAGACCGAGGTGAAGGATTACCAATGGAGACTCAGACAACGAAAGTTACCGGAAAAGGGCAGATTTATTTTATAAATAAGTTCATGCATGAAAAAAGAGAGGACTAGCCTCTCTTAATATTGTCGGATTCTATGGTTTCGTTAATAGCTCGCTTTATGAAGCCGCCAAGAGTTTCACCATGCGAATCCGCATGAGCTTTAATAATAGCTTTTTGACCTTTAGGAACTTGTAAACGAATATCATCGTAAGCCTTTTTGGCATAAGCATTATTAATCTCCGAACGTGTTTTAGCCATGTAATCACCTCATGGTAAGTATATCAAACAAAGAAGTATATGTACATGTACAAAATATACAACAATGTACATGTACTTTTGTATAAAATGTCAATTGAAAGATACATGTACATGTACTAAAATAAGCAATGTAATCGTTAATAACTAAAACACAGGAGGTAATAAGTATGTGCGAAACAAACAATGAGGAACAAAAGGATAATGTAACCCAGGAGATGGGAATATTAGGTCAGCAGGTCTGTCCTAATCCAATTATGAATAACAAAGTAATCAAAGCTATTATTAGCGAGTATGGATATGAGCTATTTGGTATGATGGCTGTATTCAACTATGGTGTAATACAGGGCAAACGAATGGAACGTAAGAGAAGAAAGCAATCATTTAACTCAAATAATACGCATAAGATGTGTGAAGTTTAATTCAAAAGATAAAACTACGGAGGATAAGATATATGAGTTACGCAGAATTTCTGGATATGTTATTAACATTAGTAACCCTATCAGAGGAGAATTTTAAGAAGTATGAGGAATATGTTCGGAATAGTGAACTGCCACAGAATGAAAGAATGTTCTTAGAGTGTTCATTAGAAATAGCTAAAAAAGAAAGACAATCCGTAAACGCCTAGCCAGCAAGGGATTGTCTTAAAACACAAGGAGTACCTTGTATTGACAGTATAAGGTACTTCTTGAAAAAAATCAAGTTTTTTAAAGGAAGTAGGCATAAGGTTTTACAACCTCCAAGAATGCTATAGGGATTCTTGCACACTGCTTCGTATTTCTACGAGAATATTTGTGATGCCACCCTGAACGTCATGAGAGCTGTAATGAGCTTCTTCATAGGACATCCCTCCTTCCCGTGGCAAACCACTGGCATGTCGAAACATGTTATTAAGATTGTAATATGAAATTTAAAATTTGTAAAGGAAATGATTATATGAGACTAACAGCAAGAAATAAAACAGGAGAGGCATATTATCCTAAATGCTTCGAAGAGCCATGCGGAGGCATGGGCTGTAAAACAGACCTCTGCCCACATAGCGCACAGGCATGTGAGAAGCTAGCTGGCTTTGAGGATGCAGAGGATGAAGGAAGATTAATAATAGCACCATGTGCATTAGGAACACCAATGTATTTTGTGGATTATTGGGAAGATACAGGCGTATGGGAGATATTTGAATACATATTTGATGGTATCGAGGCAGCAGGATTACGCTTGAGGAATGCCACATGTGAAGACGTAGACGTTTTTTCACCGGAAGAGCTTGGACAGAGCATATTCTTGAATAGGCAGCAGGCAGAGTGGGTATTAGAGCGTAATAAAGCATTGGATAAGTCTGATAAAATACAGCTAATCGCAAAATACGAGGAAGAGAACAATATACCATATGCTGAAACAGTTACCAGCTGGTTTGGAGATATGGCATTATTTGAGCTTAAGCTGGGAGCAACAGAGGAACAGTTTGATGCAGCATATATAAAGGCTGTGGAGTATTTTAGGGACAAGGAGGCAGCAGGTGAAAGATAAGGTATTGAAGTGTTCAGAATGTATATGCATCACCTGCATAGCTGACTGTGACAAAACATTATGCAAGGGCTATGCAGGAAACGAAGAAAACAGGACAAGGCAGCAGGCTTTGAGTATATGTCAAGTGAAGGAATGCTATGGTTATGTAGGCGAATATTCTAAATAGTCTATATACTGATATAATCTTGTTATTTCATTTATTAGTAATATCGGTGTGAATGTAGGTAAGTTTGTTAACTTTTCTACTGCCGGTATGATGACTTCTAATTATGATATGATTAATGATGTCCTCAGTACTACTGATATTGTTTTATCTGACAAGGAATTT
>JAZQLB010000255.1:0-5809 GCA_045542475.1 Lachnospiraceae bacterium
CACATACACCATACTGTTTTTCATTATATTAATACTCTCATTCTTGTTTATACTTCTTTAACATATACTAATGTATATTATACATTTTTAGGCTCTGCTGTGCAAACAATAAATATATGTAATTCTTGACTTTGCTATTGAAAAATGTTACCTTTTTCTAAGCATTTTAAGGAGAAATATCATGAATAATAAAGAATACCTGATAAACGAAAAGCCTCTTCGGGCATTATTTATATTTTCACTGCCTATGATAATCGGTAATCTGTTCCAGCAAATATATACCATGGCAGATTCTGTAATTGTAGGACGTTTTGTAAGTGAAAATGCCCTTGCTGCGGTTGGTGCTTCGTATTCCCTCACTAATGTATTTATCTGTATTGCCATAGGCGGCGGTATCGGAGCCTCAGTAATTACAGGAAAGCATTTCGGGGCAAGAGAATATACGAAAATGAAGCAGTCAGCATATACCGCACTGATTTCCTTTCTTGTAATTAGTCTGCTGCTTGGCGGTTTCGGACTTATATACAGTCGTCAGATTATGCAGCTTCTTAGAACACCAGTTGATGTACTTGATATGGCAACGGAATATCTTAGCATATATTTTCTTGGATTTCCGTTTCTGTTTATGTATAATGTGTTGTCAGCCATGTTTAACTGTATGGGACGTTCCAAGATTCCGCTATATCTGCTGATATTCTCATCCTTATTAAACATCGCATTAGACCTTTATATGGTAAGGGTGCTTGCGCTTGGTGTTGCCGGTGTTGCATGGGCTACTCTTATTGCACAGGGTGTATCAGCACTGTTGTCCTTAAGTATTTTCCTTAAAGAAATGAAAAAATACCCTTCCGAAAAAATATCAATTTATAGCATTAAAGAGCTTGGCTCAATGACACGAATTGCCCTTCCGTCAATATTACAGCAATCCACTGTATCTATTGGAATGATGTTGGTTCAGTCCGTTGTAAACAGCTTCGGCGAAGAGGCTCTTGCCGGCTTCTCCGCAGCTATGCGTGTGGAAAGCATATGTGTGGTTCCTATGGCTGCCATCGGCAATTCCATTTCCTCATACACCGCACAGAATATTGGTGCAAGAAAGCTTGACCGTGTTCCTTCCGGATACAAATCCGGAAATCTGCTGGTTATCTGCTATGCAATAATCATATGCCTTGTGCTTGAGCTTTTTAATACTCCGATTATTAAGCTCTTCCTTGGTGATGACGGAACTGCCATTGCTATGGCTACAGGAATTAATTATTTACGCTTTATGGGCTGGTTCTTTGCCATTATCGGCTTTAAAATGGCATCTGACGGATTACTCCGTGGTGCCGGAGATATGAAGATGTTTACTGTAGCTAATCTTGGCAATCTGGCTTTCAGGGTTATATTTGCCACTACCTTAGCTCCGCGCTTTGGAATTGCCTTTGTGTGGTATGCTGTGCCGATTGGATGGCTTATTAATTTTGTTATTTCCTTTGCGGAGTATCGTACGGGAAAATGGCGAAAACTTCATTCATAAAAATATAGGGAATGCCGCTATTTGGCATTCCCTATTATATTATTTAACATCAACAAATACATATGAAAACATTTCATCCAGTGCAGCTACCACGTTAAACTTAGCATAATCCATGGCATATCCCCCAAGAATATATCCATTTCCAAGCTCTATAGCATAAAAATAATATGTATGCTCCTGCTCCTGTCCGGCAGCATCAGTCTCAGTAAATGAAATATTAAATCTATATACTATACTATCATTAACTATAATCCTATGCATCGGTGTTGCCGATAAATTTTCATACTGTGCAGCATCAGTAACAGTAACCTTTTCATACAAAGCCTCTGCCGAATCATATTCAGCAAGCATAATCTCAAGAAATGTATTATCGTCATCTACATGTGAAAAGCTTGCCATACCATCTGCCAGATTAGAATAAGCCTCCTCCAGGTAAACGTAATCAGCATTATATGTTAAATCAATAGTTGCATTCTTATAGCTCATTGTTATTGTCTCTGTGTTAGCAGCTTCTGTAGTTCCTGTTGCCGGCTCTGTTGCAGGCTCTGTGGTAGTATCTTCTACTAAGCCATCCACAATAATATACGGAACAAGATCCTCAATAGTAATGCATGCTGTATTAACACTTGGCTCATCACAAAAAGCATAACACATTATAATACCATAACTGTAGCATACACAGAAATACTGATATGTTACAGTCTCACCGTTTTCTGCTACATGTGAAATATCAAATCTATATCCGATATAATCCCCTATTGTACTCTGAACAACATTGCTTACCTCAGAATTACTATTATTTGATTTTATCGTATTGTATAAATCATCAAGAGTCATATCATCCCTGATAGTAACAAACAATACTGCATCTGCACCGGTTGGATAATAATCAAATATTACCATTCCCTCCTCAGGAGTTGAAAGTTCATAAAGACTTGTATTATCATCGTAATATCCTAATCTGACTACTCTGCCGGTATCTTCGCATACATTTACATCAACAGTCTGGTAATTACCCTCAGTCACAGTTGGTACTTCTGCCTGTGCTCCTGCCACATCCAAATCATAGAACAGATGTGCAAGGTATTCATCAAAGCTCATTATACCATTCATATAGTAATCACCGATATTTCTACCATAGATAATATCTCCATTACCAAGCTCTATACAATAAAAACCACAATCATCATTAAAGCTCTGATTACCATCTGAATATGTATAGCTGATATCAAAACGTGTCAGTGTAAGATTATCAAGAGTTAATTCATATGGCTCTGTAATAACTATATCACTATAGCAATCATCACCATATATTGAAATTGCCGCAGCAAAAAGGTCCTGTGCAGTTGAATCATAATCGCCAATAGTGGCTGCTATGTATGTATCACCACCATTCACCATGAAATAGAAATCACTCTTTCCGTCAGACATCTCATCATCAATCATAACAACATCTGCATCATAAGTAAGAATATACTCTCCACAATCCCCGTAAAGTATAAGCTCTGCCGGATTAATTGTGCCTGCACTAACACTGATGTCCGCCCCCTTTATATACTCATACTTAGAAGTCTCTACAGTTTCTGTCTGTGTCTCGGTTTCCGGTTCTGTATCAGGCTCTGATACTACCGTATCGCTGTAACCATGTTCATTACCATAATATCCGGATGCATCAGCATACTCGCAAATGATATATACAATATCTTCGATATCAGCCACATCCTTTGGGAGCTTAATCTCAATATCCTTATTCTCAACTGTTATACATTCAAAAGAAATAATTATTTCCTCACCTGAATCTGTATCAGCAATATCGGCAGAAATCTCTGTTGTAAACTCTCTTGCGCCCTCCTTGCCTGTAACAGAATTAGCAATGTTAATCTCTACTTCAGCAGAATCCTCATCTAAGTCCTCAAGTGCATTAACAAGAATCTCTATTGATTCCAGTAACGAATCAAAGCTTGCATCAGAGCTTCCTTCGACATCACTAAAAATCACCTCAAGATAATCATTCATTACCTCATAGGATTCAGCCAATTCCTCCTCAGTACTTGCAGGAAGATTATTCTCCTGCTTATATTTTTCCTGTGCCTCTATAACAGTGGTTAACCACTGCTCTATTGTATCATATAAAATCTCTGTATGATCCTTATCGTAAAGATAGCCAAATTTCTCCTCATACTCATCCTCACTATCCTCCAACGTGTCATAAAAGGCCTCTAAAAATACAATAACCTCATCAATGCTCTCTATGGTCACACTATGTACGCCATCTTCGCTTTCAATCTCAAATTCATCCAAAGCAGTTTCAAGCCTGTCTGCCATAAATGAATATGTTCCCGACTCCTTTGGTGTCTCTGTAAAATACTCATCTGCAAACTCAAGCTTAATCCATTCCATATCTTCTGCAATGTCTGCCATACTCGCACCTAAAAACAGCTTTAAGGCAGAGCTTAACTCACCAATATTGATGTAAATTGCATCACTTTCAATTATCAAAGCATCCTCAAACTTAAGGCTTATTCCCTGCACCTTAACCTTGGCACCTACAGTAGTTCTCTCACCATCTGTTTCACCGCTTAATTTAACCTCGATATTTCCGAAAACATCCTCATCAGACTCTATGTTCAATGTCATTTCATAAGAATACTCCGTAACCTCAGCAGCTTCTTCAATAACAGTAAACATGGTTGTTTCCTTTGTTTTCTTACAACCGCTCACAAGGGTTGCCATCATAATCACTACCAGCATAACTGATAATAATTTCTGTAATCTCCTCACTCCTGTTCTCCTCTCATTTGTCAAATAAATTTACAAAACCTATGTTATCCTTTATTCATTATTGTGCTTTTGCAAACTCCAGCTTAATCTGTATAAACACCTCTATATTCCGCATAAGAACATACAGATGCGCCCTGTCCTCAAATTCCTGACGTGTTACCGGAAGCGGCTGTGTCTCCATATAATCATCCATAGCCTTAAATTCTTCCATTAATGCTTTGCAATCATTGTCCTTATGAAATACCTCAGACATACTTTTTAAGAAATGCGCTATCCTCTCTGCAGTGCTTGGTGAGCTGTCAAGCTGCCTTGCACTTTTGTACATCTCATATAACACCTGATACTGCTTATCCCTCATATCTATGTATTCAAGGTCAAAGGTATCCTCTGAATTGAACTGATTATTGTAATTCTCTAAAGCAGTGGTTTTAGCCATGCTAATCTGATCCTTAAGCCTTACAAAGCATTCCCCGTTATAGTCTGAGATATCCTTATTTATGATACGCTCTGCCATTCGCGACAGTATCCTTACAATCTGTTCATCTGCTTCTTTTTTTAACTGCTCAATATAATCAGTTTTTTTACGCAGATGCAGATTAGCAACTATTCCTATTCCCACACCAATAACAAATATCATCACCTCGTTAATCAAGGTATCCATATTCATGACACCAAGGCTTACAAAATGTGATATAAGCACCGAATTCATAGCCATGGCACTGTACCATTTAAATATCTGGCATACAAAAATAAATATCACCAGATACACAAAAAATGCCGGTATATTATATCCTATCAGCGTAAAGCTGACATATGCAATAACAAGTGCCACAACAAACGCATACAGCCTGCCAAGTGCAGTATTTACTGTCTCCTTTTTCGTTGGCTGGATAGTAAGAATTGCAACTATTCCGGCTGCGATTGAAAAATCAAGTTCTGCAATCTCAGCCAGAATAATAGAAATAACTGCTGCTAATACAATTTTAATTGAATTAATAATAATGTTCTTATTCATAATTTTCATTACTGATATAAGCCTTTAACAGCAGGATAAATCTTTACAAACTGAGCATATTTCTCATTGTATTTCTTAACTAATTCTTCATCAGGAAGCACTGTATCAACCACCTTAACAATAGCCTCTGCTGCAGCCTCAACTGATGCATACTCACCATTAGCAACTGCCGCAAGCATGGCTCCGCCAAGTGCAGGACCTTCCTCCGCCTCAATTACATCCACCTTGATATTAAGCACGCTTGCTATAATCTTCTTCCAAAGCGGACTCTTAGCTCCACCGCCGCATATCTTGGTTCTCTCAATATTAATTCCAAGGCTCTTAGCCACCTCAAAGGAATCTCTTATGGCAAAGGCAACACCCTCTAATACTGCAAGTGTCATATCCTCTCTTGTTGTATCAAGTGATAAGCCCATAAAACTTCCTCTTACCTTAGGGTCGTTATGAGGCGAACGCTCGCCCATTAAATATGGAAGGAAAAATACATTATTTTC
>JAZQLB010000256.1:0-4520 GCA_045542475.1 Lachnospiraceae bacterium
GACATTATTGAATGGGCAGGATGGATATCTGTTGAACTGGAAGAAATATATACTGATATTTGTGAAATGAAGGAGGCTATAGAAGATTTTTCTGAATCTGAACATCGCGGAATTCAAAAAACCTATGATATAGCAGAGCAATATTTTACAGAACTTGAATCAAGTTATAGTGAATTCATACAGCTGACAGGCGTTTATGCTGCGACTATGAATGCATATGATAAATATCTTACAACAGAGTTCCCTTCATTCGAAACGACGTGGGCGGACTTAGGATTGTCAATCGATATGCATAACTCTTTCTGTGAGGAAGTATCCCAGCTTGACCATCCTGAATATATGCGTGCAACTGCTGACAGATTGGTTTCTGTAGTCGCTGATTATATTATAATGGACTATAACTACTACGATGGCTACATTAATGAAGACTACTTAAAAACATATGCTACCACATCCATGTCAGATTATATAACCCAACAGCTTGCTTTAGTTATAGATGATTATGTTGATGGTTTTTCAAATCAGATTAACAGATTTACTGATTTACTTAATAACAGAATGCAGACCTATCAGTCAGAGCTTAGTAAATACTGTGAAAAGCAGTTAGATGAACCAATTAGTCCTAAATATTCATATTATAACGAAGTGACAATCCCAACAATAAGCTATACCTATGAGGATACAATATATCCGGCAACCTATACCACTCTTAATTCTATTGTCAAACTGCTGGCCTGTTGTGACCAGGGTGAATGTGATGTTATTGTCAAAGTAGAAATACCTGATTTTGCAATTACATATGAGCAAAAGGTAACATTATATCGGCAGTTTACACAGATGTATATCAAACCGATAATTGATGCATCTGCTGATTTGGACTCTTCAAAAACCGTTAAAATGAAGATAACAGTAACTGATGCTGATACTAAGGTCGTATACCTTGAGGACACCAATAAGGTAACCATTATGAGCAAAAACGACTTAGAACACTTTTCTTTAGCTGCCGAAGATGGTTCCTGCTACAATATCTTAGCATGGATGACTCCTGAAGCTGATGCTATTTTAGATATAAAAAGAGTTGCCATCGACTGGCTTTCCGATGCCACTGACGGCAGTTTTCCGTTCATTATAGGCTATCAGGGTGCCACTACTATGGATGAAGCAAAAGTATCTATACACAACCAGACACTCGCTATTCAAAATGCAATGAATGATGTAGGTATCGTCTGTGATACAGATTCATATACCTTAGGCACAGATGACGATAAGCTGCAACATATAAAGTATCCATCTGAGGTCATTGAAACCCAAACAGGAACAAGTATCGAAACAGCTTTGGTTATGGCAAGTGCTCTGCAATCTGCCAATTATAATGTAATGCTTGTATTTCCATCAGGAGGTCAATGCTTTGTAGCAGCAGAGGTATTACCTGGTACGGGTGAATATTATGCCATTAATACATCACTCCTGCCAACCACCTCACATCGATACAGTGAGTATATATATTTTTTAGAAAAAGAGGAATGGAATGAGTACATCACCTCTCACAATTGTACAATAATAGACTGCACACTGGCGAAGGATATCGGATTTGTATCATCCTTCAACTAAAAACACAACTGCTGTCTCTCTTACGACTTTTAACCCGTTAGAGAGACAGCAGTTTTCATTTTTAAAAATTATCTAAAAAATACCAGTAATAAATATCTCAAGCCCGATAACAATCAAAATACTCCCCCCAAGTACAGATGCCTTATTCGACAGCTTAGTTCCGAATTTCTTACCAATCAATACACCACTTACACATATAACAAATGTAACCGCTGCAATAATTAAAGAAGCTGCAAGTGCCATCACAAAATTATACTCCGCAATAGTAAATCCAACAGACAACGCATCAATGGATGTAGCAACTCCCTGCACCAATAATCCCATCAATCCAATAGCCGGCTTCTCTTCCTTAGAATCGCCGTTCTTAATACCCTCTATCAGCATCTTTCCACCAATAAATGCCAGTAAAACAAGTGCAATCCAAGGAATTAATTTCTCAAACACCTTAAAATACTGCAAAATAGTGTGTACACATACCCATCCAAGCATTGGCATCAATGCCTGAAACCCGGCAAATACACCTGCTACTCCGGCAATTCTTCCCGGCTTCATCTTGGGCTCATTAAGCCCGTTTGCCAGCGATACTGAAAAGGCATCCATGGCAAGTCCAACTCCAAGCAATATACTATTTGTTAAAAATACAAAGCTCCAGTTCATAACTAATCCTCCGTGTGTAAATCCGTAAAAAATCCTAAGTATAGAATGCTATACTTAGGATTAAAAAATTCATATAAGCAGACTCCATGCATAGCAAAAGTATACATGAGTCTCGCAATTTAAAATAAGCCAGGCTTTATCGCCAGTATGTTGACTTATTACGTTCTATGAACGCTCGCTACTCCCTCACAGGACTATTGATATATATTATCAATTAAGAGATATTTTGTCAATACTGTTCTACTTAATTTCTGAATACAGCCTATCCTTCAAATCTAAGATATAATCCAATGCCTCTGTAACATCAACCATATCCTTTATTTCTTTATTCCTTGTTGATATTTCAAGCTTATTTTCCTTCAGATTTCTTGGACTTACAACAACCTTGATTGGTACACCTAATAAATCCGCATCCGCAAACATTTCTCCAGCACGAATTCCTTCCCTGTCATCATAGATTACCTCTACCCTGCGGCTCTGTAAATCCTGATACAGCTTATCTGCAATACTCTTTGTTTCTTCATCATCAGGACGTATGCAACATATATGTACCTCCCAAGGTGCAATTGATATAGGCCAGATTGGACCATACTCATCATGCTTTGCTTCGCATACAGAAGCCACAAGACGTCCGATACCGATTCCATAGCAGCCCATAACTGGATTATGAATAGAACCATCCTTGTCAACATACTGCATATGCATACTCTTACTATATTTTGTACCAAGCTGGAATATATTGCCTACTTCTATTCCTCTCTTAATTGTTAATGCAGGCTTTCCACAGCATGGGCAGATACCGCTCTCCCTTACCTTGGCAATATCCACATATTCTACGTTCTTAACATCCCTTTCTAAATTTAATCCGGTGTAATGGAAGCCTTCCTTGTTCGCTCCTGCTATAAGACTATCAATTCCCTTTAATGATGAATCAAAATAATACTCTACCTTATCAGAAATATTATATGGTCCGATATATCCTGCCACTAATGGAGCCTCCGCTGTAATCTCGGCAGGATGAAGCTCTTCACCTACCAGATTACGGAGCTTTGTTTCATTTACCTCATAGTCTCCTCTTATGAATGCCACCACATAAGTATCATCTGCATTTTTCTGATAAACTACAGCCTTGCAGGATGCGGTCACATCACTCTTTAAAAATGCACATACCTCTTCAATAGTCTTACACTCCGGTGTTTCGATACATTCAAGAGGCAAAATATTATTCGCAGAAATATTTTCAACGATATTTTCGGCAGCTTCCATATTGGCTCTGAAGTCACAAGAAGTGCATAATACAATGGAATCCTCACCGATTTCATTTAGCAGCATATATTCATGCGAAATATTTCCACCCATCATTCCCGAATCCGAAGCAACTGTCACAACCTCAGGAATTCCTACACGCTTAAATATTCGATTATAGGCATCGAAGCACTTCTGATAATACTGCTCCAAATCCTCCTGCGATGTATGGAAAGAATATGCATCCTTCATGGTAAATTCACGCACACGTATCATCCCTGCTCTTGGTCTGGCTTCATCTCTGAATTTCCTCTGAATCTGATAAATCATAAATGGATACTGCTGATATGACTGCCCGTACTCTCTTACCAGCTGCACAGCCGCCTCTTCATGTGTCATACCTAACACCATTTTAGACTTATTTCTATCCTGAAAACGTACCAGTTCACTTGCAATACTATCATAACGTCCTGATTCCTGCCAGAGCTCTGCCGGCATTACAACAGGAAATAATACCTCCTGACCATCAATGGCATTCATTTCTTCCCTGATAATATTCTCAACCTTAGAAGTAATTCTTCGTAAAATTGGATACTCTGAGAAAATGCCGTTGCCAACATACTTCATGTATCCTCCACGCACCATTAATGCGTGACTGTCGATTACACAGTCTGCCGGTCTTTCCTTAAACCTCTGACCTACTAAATTTTTGATTTTCATTGTTTTCCACCCTTTCTTTTACTAGAAAATGATATATGTGAGATTTATAGCATCATTCACGGCATCGAGTAGGAATACTCCTACTCGATGATGCGATATTCGCCAAATGAGAATGCAGGCATTCTCATTTATGTGGAAATACAAAAGAATACTTATATGCGAGCATATGTATTCTTTTGTATTTCCACAGCATGTGAGTGCGCGCACTCACATGTGGCTCATTATTCGCACAAAAAAAGTCCCAAGTATAATAATAAATTATACTTAGGACGAATAAAATCCGCGTT
>JAZQLB010000257.1:0-18722 GCA_045542475.1 Lachnospiraceae bacterium
CCACACCACCTTTAAATATTCCGGCTTTGACGGATTAATCTCTATTTTGCTTCTTATGCGGCTTATATGAATCATCACGGTATTCTCAACTGCATAAGCCTCGTTATTCCATACCTTCTCGTAAATTTCATCCGCAGTAAACACTCTGCCCGGACGTTTCATTAAAAGCTCTACTATCTTCATCTCTGTAGGGGTCAGCTTAACCTCGTTACCTCTTACGAAAAATTTTTTTTTCTCCGTATCAAGCTCCAGCTCGTGATATTCCATTTTCTGCACATCCTTGGAATCTGCGATGGAGCCTAGTTTAATATATCTTCTAAGGAGTGAATTAACTCTGGCTATAAGCTCTGCCTGTGTAAAGGGTTTTACCAGATAATCGTCCGCCCCTGTTGAAAGCCCAAGCACTCTGTCGCTTTCTTCACCCTTGGCAGAAAGGATAAGTATCGGTACGTTGTTGCTTTCCCTGATTTTCATGGTTGCCATGAGGCCGTTCATTTTTGGCATCATAATGTCGAGGATTATCAACTGAATTCGCTCTCTGGCAAGAACATCAAGTGCTTCTTCGCCGTTGTAGGCGGTATGTATTGCGTAGCCTTCATCGGTTAGGACTTTTTTGATTATATATACTATTTCTTTGTCGTCATCTACGACTAGGATTGATTCGTTAGACATTGTTTTTCTCCCCTACTGCTTATTAAATACTATAAAAATACAACTTACCCATTACATCTTTTTCGCAACCAACTTATTATATTCTTCCATTGAAATCCGTTTAGCAATTTCGTTAGGATACCCTAAACAAACAAATCCGTTTTTATATGCCTTGTCAATATCGCAGGAATTAATTATCATTACCCACGGTCCATCACCTTCATGCATATAACATTCCATCAATGTACACTCCATTCCTCTATAAGAAACTGTCATCATATCCTCCACAGATTTTAATTAGCTATTATTTATTATTCCATATATCTTAACTAATGAACATATATCTAATTCTACCACGCCCTATTCCCCCATACAAGTCACAAAATAAGAGCCGCAGTTACGACACTACGACTCTTCCTAATACTCATATTCAATTAATTTCTGACCAATGCTTAAGCCTCATCAATAGCCTTACCAATATCATTTCTCTTATACTTATTAGCAAATGATACCCACTCAGTAGCCGCATAAGCGTTAGCTCTTGCACTCTTTAAATCAGCTCCGGTTGCTGTAATACCAAGAACTCTTCCTCCGTTAGTTACAATGCCCTCATCAGTAAGCTTGGTTCCTGCGTGGAAGCAGAAATAGCTGTCCTTATCGTCAAATGCATCAAGACCAGAGATTACAAAGCCCTTGTCATACTTCTCAGGATATCCGTCAGAAGCAAGTACTACACATACTGCCGCATTATCCTCGAACTCAAGGTCAATCTTATCAAGCGTTCCGTCAACGCACGCCTCGAATACATCAATAATATCATTCTTCATTCTTGGAAGAACTACCTGTGTCTCAGGGTCACCAAATCTTGCATTGTACTCAAGTACTCTTGGACCATTAGGTGTAAGCATAAGACCAAAGAAAATAATTCCCTTGAACTCTCTGCCCTCTGCCTTCATGGCATCAACAGTTGCCTGATATATATATTTCTTACAGAACTCATCAACCTCTGCTGTATAGAATGGACTTGGTGAAAATGTTCCCATACCGCCAGTATTAAGACCCTCGTCATTATCCTTAGCTCTCTTGTGGTCCTGAGCAGATGTCATAATCTTAATGGTGTTACCATCTACGAAAGAAAGTACTGATACTTCTCTTCCTGTCATAAACTCTTCGATAACGATTCTGTTACCGGCTGAACCGAACTGCTTATCAAGCATAAGAGTCTTAACACCCTCCATAGCCTCTTCCTTGGTATTGCAGATTAATACACCCTTACCAAGAGCAAGACCATCAGCCTTTAATACGATAGGATAGCTTGAAGTCTCAAGATACTTCATAGCCTCCTCAGCTGAATCAAAGTTCTCATAGGCTGCTGTTGGGATATTGTATTTCTTCATTAAATCCTTAGAGAATGCCTTAGAGCCTTCAAGTATGGCTGCGTTTTTTCTAGGTCCGAATACACGTAAGCCTGCTGCCTCAAATGCATCAACCACACCGCCTACTAATGGGTCGTCCATACCGATGATTGTAAGGTCGATTTCCTCCTTCTTGGCAAATGCTACTAATTTATCAAATTCCATAGCTCCGATTGGAACACACTCAGCTATAAGACCGATACCTGCGTTACCCGGTGCACAATATATTTTATCTACCTTTGGGCTCTTAGAACACTTCCAAGCGATTGCATGCTCTCTTCCGCCGCTTCCAACTATAAGAATCTTCATATGTTCATTCCTTTCATTCTATAAAACCTCAGAACTCCTAAGCCGACACAGCCGCCAGCTTAGGAGTATATTTTATACTATAAGTGCCTTACCATCCACTACGCTAACCTTACCTTCTGCGATAAGATTAATAGCTTGTGGCAGAATTATCCACTCAGCCTGCTCCATTACTCTCTTTTGAAGAACCTCTGGAGTATCTCCCTGCTCTACCATTACAGCTTTTTGTAAAATAATCGGACCTGTATCCGTTCCGTTATCCACAAAATGAACTGTTGCACCTGTAACCTTAACACCTCTGTTAAGAACGCCCTCATGAACATGAAGTCCATAGAAGCCCTTGCCACAGAAGGATGGAATAAGGGATGGATGAATATTAATAATTCTGTTTGGATATGCTTCCACCATAATTCCCGGAATGGCTACAAGGTAGCCTGCAAGAACAACAAGGTCAACCTCATATGAATCAATAGCAGCAAGTAAAGCCTTATGGAACTCTTCCCTGTCTGCATAATCCTTTGGAGATATGCACTGTGCCGCTATATTATTATTCTTAGCTCTCTCAAGTGCGAAAGCATTCCTGTTATTACTTATAACTACTTCAATCTTGGTATTCTTAATAGTACCATTGTTAATACCGTCTATAATTGCCTGAAGGTTAGTTCCGCCTCCTGATACAAGTACAGCAATCTTTAACATATGGTTACTCCCTTCTCACCTGCAACAGCCTGTCCAAGAACGAATGCATCTTCACCAGCCTCTGTAATAGCTGCGATTGTCTTATCAACATCAGCAGGATCAACTGCAAGAACCATACCAACACCCATGTTGAATGTGTTGTACATCATCTCTTCTGCAATATTACCTTCTCTTGAAAGCATCTTAAAGATAGCAGGAACATCATAGCTGTCCTTCTTAACCTCTGCTCTGATACCATCTGGTAACATTCTTGGAATATTCTCATAGAAACCGCCGCCTGTAATATGGCTGCAGCCCTTAATTCTAACGCCAGCATCCTTAACTGACTTAAGAGCCTTAACGTAAATCTTAGTTGGAGCTAAAAGAGCCTCACCAAGAGTCTTACCAAGCTCATCATAATATGTATTAAGAGCCTCTGTTGTCATAGTAAATACTTTTCTTACAAGTGAGAAACCATTAGAGTGAACGCCTGATGACTTAATAGCCACAAGTGTATCACCAGCCTTAATGTCAGCTCCTGTAATTAAATCCTTCTCATCAACGATACCTACTGCAAAACCAGCAAGGTCATACTCGTCAACAGGATAGAAGCCTGGCATCTCTGCTGTCTCACCACCAACTAATGCACAGCCTGACTGCTTACAGCCCTCTGCAACACCGCTAACGATAGTAGCAATCTTCTCCGGCTCGTTCTTACCACAAGCAACGTAGTCAAGGAAGAATAAAGGCTCACCGCCTGCACATGCAACATCGTTTACACACATGGCAACACAGTCAATACCGATTGTGTCATGCTTATCTAATAAAAATGCAAGCTTAAGCTTAGTTCCTACACCGTCTGTTCCTGATAAAAGAACAGGCTTCTCCATATTCTTAAAGCTCTCAAGAGAGAATGCACCTGAGAATCCGCCAAGACCTCCCATAACCTCTGGTCTCATAGTTCCCTTAACATGCTCCTTCATTAATTCTACTGCCTTGTAACCAGCTTCAATATCAACTCCGGCTTTCTTGTAATCCATTGTAAATTCCTCCATATGTGTATATTTTAATGCTTTCTACGCATTATAACCTTTATATCCTGTCTTTTCAATCTTTTCTTTTTTAGCCATTACGCCATCCTTAAGTGTATCCTTGTACTCCTTGATTTTCTCAAGCAATTCTGGGTCTGATGCTGCTAAAATCTTAGCTGCAAGAATACCTGCATTAGCTCCGCCGTCAATTGCAACTGTTGCAACAGGAATTCCGCTTGGCATCTGAACGATTGAGTAAAGTGAATCCACGCCTCCAAGTGACTTAGTATGAATAGGTACACCAATTACAGGAAGTGGGAATATTGCTGCACACATACCTGGAAGATGTGCTGCTCCGCCTGCTCCTGCAATAATCACCTTAAAGCCCTTCTCCTCTGCCTTTGACGCATAATCAAAGAATACATCCGGCATTCTGTGAGCTGAGATAATAGTAATCTCATAATCAATTCCAAACTTCTCAAGCATCTCTGCTGCCTTACTCATGATAGGTAAATCAGAGTCACTTCCCATTACAATTCCTACTTTTGCCATAGTTAAATCTCCTTTTATTATAATATTGTTTCCATTCCTATTTTCTGTGGCTTAAGACCACATTTCTCATAAAATTTAATTGCGCTATCGTTACACGACCATACATTAAGAGTTACATTATAAAAATCATTAGCCCTTGCGTATTCTACAACATAATCGTATAACTGCTTTCCAATATGCTGTCCTCTTAACTGTTCATCCACGCATAAATCATCTATGTACAATGTCTTAATATCTGTGAGAATATTGCTGCCTATATGCTGCTGCACTACACAAAAAGCATAACCAAGCACCTCATTCTCCTCATTAACAGCCACAAATATTGGCTTCTTATCATCACCGATAATGGCACTCAGCTCTTCATCCGTATATTTCTTGGCATTTGCCTTAAACAAATCCGGTCTGCCATTATGATGAACCATAAGCACCTGATGAAGCAGCTTATTAATTCCATCAATATCACATTTCTTAGCACATCTTATATTCATAAGTGCCTCCATTATCTCCTTATCAATACGCCATAATGATGAAGAAAACCAGCAATATCAAAATCAGTCCGTTAGCAAGTGTCCCGAAAAAGGAAAAACCATAATGCTTATCCTCCTCCCTGTAGCTTACCACTCCAAAAATAAAACCAAAGAACGCAAGCAGCATAGAAAGCAGTCCCAGACCTCCTATCATGGCACCGCCAAGTCCTCTCGCCATAAATGATAAATATACACTATACCCTAATATTACAATGGATATCACAGCAAGTACACCTGATACAATACCACCAACCGCATAGTCCTTATTTGAAAAACTCAGCTTGGTTTTTTTTAACATATTTACTCCAAATATTACTTCTTATATTTCCTGTACAGAAAGCAGATAATGCCTCCTATAATTCCACCTAAGGTATTAAGTATAATATCATCAACATCAAAGCTTCCTACCTTGGTTACTAACTGTATGCATTCAATAATCAGGCTTAACAGCATGGTAAAAAAGGCCGTCTGCCATAATCTTGCCTCTCTTTTAATAAGCACCGGGGCAAAAAGTCCGAAAGGAATGAAGGCAGCCACATTGCCCAAAAGGTTAAGTCCAACTGCCGTGTTTCCTAAAATATCTCTATACCTTATAAATCTGCCAATTTCCTTAAAAGGCACCAGATTATATGAATATCTGTCATGGGCAGCAGCTCTTCCAAACATCTCCGCAAAGAATAGGAAATAGAACAGAATACCCAGATATATTACGAACACAAATACATACAGGTATCTGTTAACATTTCTCTTTTTCATCGACCATCCTCATATTTAACTTAACAGTTGCCCATTACCATTCCTCTAAAACAGCGATTCAGACTTAGCTGCCAGCAATCTTGCTCCTGTAACAATCATTATTATTCCACATACAACACCTGCCACAACAGTAATAACTCCTGTTGTTATGGCTGCTGCACCTGAACTTTTAACACACTTATAAAGCTTCTCGTTCATGATATACCTCTTTTAATAATTATTTTACACCATAGGTTTCATAGTATGCATCAATTCTTGACTTTATCTCATCATTAATAATAACCTGTCCCTTATATGGCTTGTTGTATAAATGCTCAACAACCTCTGCCATTGATACAATAGCGTTAGCATCAAAGCCATACTTTTCCTTTATCTCATCTAACGCACCCTTCTCTCCGCCGAGGCCAACCTCCATACGATTTAAAGAAACCATAAGTCCAATAATTTCAACATCTGCGGCACCCTTTACCTTTGGAACTGTTTCCTCCATTGATTTACCTGATGTAGTAACGTCCTCAATCATAATAACCCTGTCGCCATCTTTTAGCTTGGTTCCAAGGAAGCTTCCCTTATCTGCACCATGATCCTTCTCTTCCTTACGGTCTGAGCAGTAACGGACTTCCTTGCCATATAACTCACTATAGGCAATCGCTGTTACAACACTTATTGGAATACCTTTATATGCCGGTCCGAACAATACATCAAAATCATCTCCGTAATTATCATGAATAGCCTTTGCATAATACTCACCCAGCTTCTTAAGCTGGCTTCCTGTTACATATGCACCTGCATTCATGAAAAATGGAGACTTTCTTCCACTCTTTAATGTGAAATCACCAAACTTTAACACTTCGCTGTCTACCATGAATTCAATAAATTCCTGCTTGTACTGTTCCATTACTTAATTCCTCCTTAAGTCATATGTTACTCATATTTTGTAAGAGCACATCATATATCTACTTTATACTATCATAAAATATTTTCTTTTTCAATCGCTATAATTCCTAATTAGGTTCTAAAAAAAAGACTTGTAATTGGTAAAACTCATGATATAATTTAGAACTGTATTTTTTATTCAGAAAAGGAAGCTTATATTATGCAAGAACAAAATGGTGAACAAACTAATGACTTACAGACAAATATAGCAGTTGAAACAGATACTGATGTTAATAATGATACTCCGTGCAGCACCTCTGATGAGAACGGCAACAATTCTAACCGTTTCCGTTTTCATGTAGGCATGCGTAATTTTAAGACTGCACTGGCAGCCATGCTGTGTGCACTTATGTATTTTCCATTTGACAGAAACCCAACCTTCGCCTGTATTGGTGCAATCTTTGGTACCGGAAATGATATGGGCAATTCATGGTTAAATGGCGGAAATCGTCTTATCGGAACCGTAATCGGCGGCTTTCTTGGTATGATACTTTTCCGTATATACATTATTTTCTACCCTAATGGTGGAATGCATACACCTATGCTGCTTTTTATCTTTGTCGGCGTAATACTTGTGGTTTCAACAAGCCTCTTCTTTAAATGGCCGGGAGCCATCCAGCCGGGCGGAGTGGTGCTTTGTATTATTCTTTTTAACACTCCGGTAGATACCTATGTAGAGTATTCTCTTAACCGAATGTTAGATACAGGCATCGGTGTAGCAGTAGCACTCCTGCTTAACCTTTTACTGCCTAGAGAGCGTGTTCATAAGATGATGAGTGTTATAAAGGCACCATTAAGAAACATAATCCTATAAAAATAGCCGGCAGTCCTATTAGAAAATATTTTCTATGGGCTGCCGGCTATTTTTATTTTATATTCTGCATGCTAACTACACTAATATTCTTCCTGTTCTACTTTTTCTTCTATATCATGCACAGGCTCCTTCAAGCCTGCTATTACAATATTCTCCTTCTGTGCATAATCCCACAGAGCGGCATGAATTGCTTCCTGTGCAAGAAGTGAGCAATGCACCTTTACTGGCGGCAGACCGTCAAGTGCTTCCATAACCTTCTTGTTAGTAACCAACATTGCTTCGTCTATGGTCTTACCCTTTACAAGCTCCGTTGCCATACTGCTGGTTGCCACTGCTGCTCCACAGCCGAAGGTTTTAAATTTAACATTCTGAATAATACCGTCCTTATCAATATCAAGATACATTCTCATGATATCACCGCATTTTGCATTACCTACGGTTCCTACGCCGCTGGGATTTTCTATTTCTCCTACATTTCTTGGATTATTGAAATGGTCCATCACCTTTTCGCTATACATATTTATCCTCCTGTTTATTATTTCTTCAAACGGTCTTCGTACAGTGGGGACATACTTCTTAATCGCTCCACGATTTTCTTAAGTTCTTCAATAGTATAGTCTATATCTTCCTTTGTAGTTTCCTCTGATAAGGTAATTCTAAGCGAGCCATGAGCAATCTCATGTGGAAGTCCGATGGCAAGCAGTACATGGGATGGGTCAAGTGCGCCTGAGGTACAAGCCGAGCCGCTGGATGCATATATGCCTTTCTGGTCAAGCATAATAAGCATGGACTCACCCTCTATATACCTGAAACAGAAATTAGCATTATTAGGCAGTCTGTTATATCGTTCCCCGTTAAGTATGCTGTATGGTATCTCTTTAAGTACTCTTTCGATTAAATAATCCCTAAGCTCTGCTTCATATTCTGCTCTTTTGTTAAGCGTATCATTAGCAATCTGCACCGCCTTACCAAAGCCGGCTATTCCCGGCACATTATGAGTTCCCGCTCTTTTTCCTGCCTCTTGAGCTCCGCCGTGAATAAATGAGCGAAGCTTCAAGCCCTTTCTTATATATAAAAAGCCAACTCCCTTTGGTCCGTTAAGCTTATGAGCACTGGCACTAAGCATATCAATATTCATTTTCTCAACATCTATTTCAATATGACCCAAACCCTGAACCGCATCAGTATGAAATAATACACCATGCTTTTTTTCAATTTTTCCAATCTCTTCAACTGGCTGTATGGTTCCTATCTCATTATTTGCCATCATCACCGAGATTAGTATGGTGTCCGGGCGGATTGCTGCTTCAAGCTCGTCCAATTTAACAGTACCGAATTCATCGACATCCACATAGGTTACTTCATAGCCCTTTTTTTCAAGATATTCGCAGGTATGAAGTACTGCGTGGTGCTCAATCTTGGTTGTAATTATGTGCTTCCCTTTAGAAGTGTAGCCTTCCGCTACTGCCTTTATCGCCCAGTTATCAGACTCTGTTCCGCCTGCTGTAAAAAATATTTCTCCATCCTTAGCATTAATAAGCTCCTGTATGCTGTCTCTTGCAATAGCAACAGCCTTGGCTGCATCAGCCGAAAAAGAATACAGAGAAGCCGGATTACCATAGCTTTCCGTAAAGTATGGAAGCATGGCATCCACAACCACCTTGTGTACCTTTGTTGTTGCTGCATTATCTAAGTAAATAACCTTGTTCATATACTCTCCATTCCTTAGCTAATATAATTATCAGAACACTACTTTTCCATTAAATCCGCAATAGAAACACTGTCCAGATAATCATTTATCATATAATTTAACTTTTCCCACATTGGAAGGGTCCTGCACCTGTCAGCCTGCTCACATGGCTCTGCTCCACATTCAAGACATGTCACCGGAGCCAGTGTTCCTTCTATGAGACGAAGTATTTCCCCCACCTTATAATCAGACGGCTCACGGTTAAGACGATAGCCGCCGCCCTTCCCATGTAGTGCCTCAATATAATTATTCTTCGATAACACCGTCATTATACTCTCTAAATATTTTTGAGAAATATTCTGGCGTATTGCTATCTCCTTAAGTGGAATATATTCTGAGCTCCCTTGCTCTGCAAGGTCAATCATAACTCTTAACGCATAACGTCCCTTTGTAGAAATTTTCATTGTGGCGCCTCCTTTTACCTACCAATCTTGTATGTTGATATGAATATACACTCATTTACCTATCATGTCAATAGGTAATTCACAAAAAAAGAAAAGAATCACATCCTCACGTGGAAACTGTTCATTTATACCACACTCTCCGTTTGCGTAAAGCGATGCACCTGCTGAGTGAACAATAATTGCTGCCGTAAAAAGAATACATATGGCTGCAAGTCCTGCTGCATTCTGCTTCATGCGGTAAAGCATGCCTAATACACTGATAAAATGCTTTGTTGTATAATAAAACTCCTATGAAAAAAACACTCTCAATCCGCATGTTTTTACATAGGAGTCTTCTTAAATATATTAAATTTTAGTATAAAACACCTTCAATCATAGGTGAAAATATTTCCAAAAACTGCCCCGCCTGTTCCTTAGACATCTGTAGCTTCTCCATAATCTCCTTAATAATACTCTCTTTAGAATCATATGATTTCTGAAATATATCAGTCAGCGTATTCACTGCCTCACTTCTTCCCTCGCATCTTCCCTCACTTCTTCCAATCTCAATCCCTTCCTGCCTCAAATCATCAAAAAACTTACACATATCTTCATCTCCCTTCTCACTATATGCCTGCAAATCCATATTACTCTTCCCTGCGGCTGCCAAAGCCAAAATTACATCCTTATTAACACTATTACTACTCTGATATTCACGAAACAGCTCCTGTTTTCGTTTACTATCCACGGTAGTCTTGTACAAAATCTCAAACAAATTAAACAAATTCCTATTATCATCATTATGGAACTTGAATCTATTATCCCTTACCTCAATAAGATTCATCTTATAATCATTCACAAATGGCTTAAGCCTATCCGGTATCCTTAGCATTCCGCAAAGAGAATCTGCACCATCCCAGACCTCTTCTCCATAATATATAACTAATGTAATAATCGGAAGAAATTTATCTGTTTTCTTCATTTTAGATAAAAACTCGTTATATGTCAACCCTTTCCCATTATGTTTACCATATTTCTTTGCATTAATTTCATACTGCTTTTTATATGCATATGTATCGTATTCCATTACTCTTAGCGGCATCGCATAATGAATATTCATTTGATTTTCAATACCTAAAATAGCCAGCCGGGCACCTAATTCGGTTGAATGCTTTGATAATTTAAATATATCCCTTAACGAGGTTATACTATCCGCTTTTTGGTTGTACTCAAACACATGTGACATATCCGTATCCTGTTCGACAAGTGACTTTGACGTAATAATATTTTCTCCATCAAATAATACTGCATTAAATAAATCTACAAAATGTTCATTATCATTCCAATAATTTTTTAGTACTGTATCAGGCTTTAATTTCTGTTTCTCATACTTTGGCATATAACACGCTCCCCTATTATCTATTATATTGTAAAATTGGATTAAAGCAGAAAGTATGACAAAATCAGAATTAAGAAACAGTATATGGATATACTGATAAGACTGTAGAAATTGCTAATACTTTGCTTAAAAGTATTATAGCACAAAAATAAATATTTGCAATGTATTTTATCATTATTTCATATGTTAATTAGTTTACTTTAAACATAAATCCGAATTAATTACATTAGAAAATGGAGTGGGACAAACTTCATCCCACTCCACATATCACTTTGCTATTTCATTGTCCTTGCAAACTCGCTATCATATATCATTATTGACTGAATCTTTTCATCTTCACAGGTATAAATAATCCAAATCCAATCGTCTTCCATATCAGAGCTATTTTGTTCAACCTCATTTTCTCCATCGAACATCACCCAATACTGTTCGCCGTCCTTATATTCATGGTCAAATTCTTTCTCAACCTTCTGAATATCATCTCCTACCTTTATACCCTTATATGTAGTCGCTGAATCATTCTGAATATAAAATACCCTGATGTCTCCATCATCATTAAGAACAACTGAATTACTGTCTGCAAGCATAGTCAATTTAACCAGATTCTCTGAAATCGTAAAGCCCTCTGTTTCCACATATTCCTCACCATATGTAAAAACTGTATCACCATACATAATCTGCTCTGGTAATAAAGCCTCCACCTTATCCTCTGACTTACTACAGCCTGCGAGCACACCCATAAAACCAATTATTAATACTCCAAATAAAAATTTCCTCATAATTACTTCACACACCCAATCAATTCCTTAATATCCTTAACCCCATTCTTAATCATAAATTCTTCAATACCCTCCACGATTTCAACGGTAGTATAAGGATTATGGAAATTAGCAGTTCCAACAGATATTGCACTGGCACCAGCCATAATGAACTCAAGTGCATCCTCCGCAGTCATAATACCGCCCATTCCGATAACCGGAATCTTAACAGCATTAGCTGCCTGATATACCATTCTTACAGCAACAGGCTTAATAGCTGGGCCTGAAAGACCGCCTGTCTTATTAGCCACTGCAAAGCATCTTTTATTAACATCAATCTTCATACCTGTAAGTGTATTAATAAGAGAAATTACATCTGCACCGCCTGCTTCTGCAGCCTTAGCTGTAGCTGTAATATCAGTTACATTAGGGCTGAGCTTCATAATAAGAGGCTGCTTTGCGTGCTTTTTAAGGACAGAGGTAATGTGCTCAACGCTTGCTGGATTCTGACCAAAGGCAATGCCGCCCTCCTTTACATTAGGGCAGGAAATATTAATCTCAAGCATATCAACAGGCTCATTAGCAAGTCTGTCCACAACTTCGATGTAATCCTCCTCTGTTTTTCCACAAACATTCACAATAATCTTGGTATCGTATTTCTTAAGGAAAGGAATGTCTCTCTCACAGAATACATCAATTCCCGGATTCTGAAGACCGATGGCATTAATCATTCCGCCGTAGGTCTCAGCTATTCTTGGAGTCGGATTGCCCGGCCAAGGCACATTAGCAACGCCCTTTGTTACTACCGCACCAAGTCTGTTAAGGTCTACAAATTCACTATATTCCACACCTGAACCAAAGGTTCCTGAAGCTGTCATAACAGGATTCTTAAGTGTAATTCCTGCTAATTCTACTGAAGTATTAATACCCATTATAACTCCACCTCCCTTGAATCAAATACCGGACCATCCTTACATATTCTTGTATTGTGCACATGTGAATGATGGTCAACCTCCTTAGTCTTACATACGCACGCAAGACATGCACCAATACCGCAAGCCATCTTCTCCTCAAGAGAAATCTGAGCCTCTATACCGGTTTCTTCTGCATAAGCCTTAAGACCACGAAGCATAGGTGTTGGACCACAGGCATATATAACCTCACCTGCAACAGCCTTTTCCTTAATGGCATCAATAACATTTCCCTTAACACCAAGACTGCCGTCATCAGTAGCAATCACAACCTCGCCGTACTTAGAAAGCTCATCTACAAGGAAGGTATTCTTATCTCTATAACCTACAACTGCTGTAATCTTAATCTGAGGATAATTTTCACGAAGCTTCTTAGCAAGCTGAACCATAGGTGGAATACCAATACCACCTGCAACCAGAATCGCATCCTTTTCCTTCATAGTAAAGCCATTACCAAGAGGTCCTAAAATATTGACCTTGTCACCCTCAGTATAGCCTGAGAATTCCTTGGTTCCAAAACCAACAACTCTATAAACCAGTCTTAAAACATTACCATCTGCCTCACAGATACTGATTGGTCTAGGTAATAATTTAGAACCATCACTTGTATATAACGACACGAACTGGCCCGGTACTGACTCTGCCGCAATATCCTTAGTCTCAAGCCAAAGACTGTATATTCCGTCCTGTAGCATTTCCTGCTTGATTACTACTGCATCTTCCTTATGCTTACTCATATGTTAAACCTCTTTTCTTCTTCCATTTCCAAAGGTGTTACTATTAATTGGAATTTATCACTATTTATAATACTTCTTCTTTAAATAACTATGATACAGCATCATAATTGGCAATGCTCCAAAAATCACACAAATATGGATAATCCAGGCGATAGTATCTATTTTTATAAATGAACATATTGTAAAAGAACCTATGATTACAAGACCATAAATAATCAACATATATCCATGTTTTTTATTCCATGTAACCGCATCCAAGAGCTGCTCTTTTTTCGGTAACTTTTCACATGTATAAAATCCAACAGGTTCTTTACTTTTTATTTGTGAAACTCCAATCATAATCATAGTGACAGCTACAAATAAGAAAATCACAAATGCAATTATACTTTCTGCCATATTTCTACCACCATACCCTTCAATTTTCCGCATATATACATAGCTACATAATTTTGAAAAATAGATAAATTATTTACTATTTAAAGCCCCAGAAATATCAGCAATCATATCCTCAACAGCAGCTCTTGAAGCATCACCAAAGTTCTCAGCACCGAACTTCTCATACTGAGCATTCTTATAAGCCGCAATAATACCACGTGAGCTGTTTACGATAGCACCAAGTCCATCCTCATTAAAGAAGTGTACAAGGTCTGCACCCTTACCGCCCTGTGCACCGTAGCCCGGTACAAGGATATATGTCTTTGGCATAAGCTTACGAAGAATTTTGCCCTGCTCTGGGTATGTTGCACCAACTACGGCTCCAACATAGCTGTAAGCATCGCCCATATGCTGCTCGCCCCACTTAGCTACCTGCTCGCCCATATGCTCATATAAAGGTCTGCCATCAATTAATCTGTCCTGGAACTCACCGCTTGATGGATTAGAGGTCTTAACAAGCACGAAAATACCCTTGTTCTCTTCCTTACATACATCAATGAATGGATTAATTCCGTCTGAACCAAGATATGGATTAACTGTTGCAAAATCCTCATCAAATGGAACAAAAGTATTGTTACCAACCTTAACTCTACCAAGATGTCCTACAGCATAGGCTGCTGATGTAGAACCGATATCGCCTCTCTTAACATCTCCAATAATAACTAAATCCTTAGACTTAGCATACTCAACTGTCTTCTTAAACGCCTTAAGACCCTCAATACCAAACTGCTCATACATAGCAATCTGTGGCTTAACAGCAGGAATTAAATCATAGGTCTTATCAATAATCTCCTTGTTAAACTGCCATATAGCCTCAGCAGCTCCTTCCAACGTCTCACCAAATTCAGCATATGCCTTATCCTGAACATGCTGTGGAACGTAGTTTAACATTGGGTCAAGTCCTACTACTATAGGTGCATTAGTCTTTTTAATCTTATCAACAAGTTTGTTAATCATATGTGCCTCCTAAAATTTATTTATTTTCATATACAACCTTACCTGAAACTATGGTTGCCATTACCTTTCCCTTAACCTTCCAACCGTCAAATGGCATATTCTTGCCCATCGATACGAAATCATTCTTATCAATTACATACTCGGCTGTTGGATTAATAATCGTAACATCCGCAATCTTGCCTTCTTCAAGGCTTCCCTTATCAATACCGATAACCCTTGCTGGATTATAGCTCATCTTCTCTGCCATCTGCATATAAGTAAGATATCCCTTATCCACAAGCTCAGTAATAGTAAGAGCTACCGCAGTCTCAAGACCAACTATTCCAAATGGAGCATCAGCGATTGACTTTTTCTTCTCATCCTCAGAGTGTGGTGCATGGTCTGTAGAAATAACATCCATAATATTATCTCTTAAGCCTGCCTTAAGAGCCTCTACATCCTCTCTGCTTCTAAGAGGTGGATTCATCTTAAAGTTAGCATCGTCTCCTGTAATATCCTCATCACACATAGCAAAATGATGCGGACACACCTCTGCTGTTACAAGCAAGCCTTCTTCCTTGGCTTCCTTAACCATCTTAACGCTATCCTTAGTTGAACAATGACATAAATGAAGCTTACAGCCTGTCTCCTTAGAAAGTAATATATCTCTTGCAGTAATAACATCCTCAACTGCATTACAGATACCAGCCATGCCAAGCTCGTCAGCCTTAGCTCCTGCATTAAGAGCACCCTTGCCAACCAGATTCTTATCCTCACAATGAGCCATAACAGGAATACCTGCTTCCTTTGCCAGTCTCATAGCCTTCTCGTATAAAGCAGCGTTCATAACTGACTTGCCATCCTCGCTGATAGCGATTGCGCCCTCTGCCGCCATTGCCTTAATATCAACCAATTCTTCGCCTGCCTGACCGATAGTTATCGCACTTACAGGAAGTACATTAACCACAGCATCTCTGTCAATAATCTCCTTAACTAACTTAAGGGTCTCCACACTGTCCGTTGCAGGGAGTGTATTAGGCATTGGACAAATTGTTGTAAAGCCGCCATGTGCCGCTGCCAAAGCACCTGTCTTAATTGTTTCCTTATGTGTGTAGCCTGGCTCTCTTAAATGCACATGCAAATCAATAAGTCCAGGCATTACAAGACAATCAACTGCATCAATTACCTGTGCACCTGCTGCCTCAATATTCTCCTTAACCTCTACTATCTTATCGTTCTCGATAAGAATATCATATTTTCCATCTTTTCCTGTGGCTGGGTCAACTACCCTGCCTCCTTTAATAAGCAGACTCATTCTTCCTCCTAAATTATATTATTCCTGATTCCTTTAAGTCATTCAATATATCCGGATTAGTAATATACTCCGGCAATTCCTTTGCAGTTACCCATGCATACTCACTTAAATCTTCGGATAAAATAACCAGCTCGTTATCCACCTCACATAAAAAGGCAATTCCTACATACTGATTATCTCCCAGCTCATATGTCCAGGTATATGATATATCCTTAATAACCGCCACAAGCTCTGTTTCCTTTGAAATCATCTGTAAAACACAGCTTTCAGGATTAATTCCATATTCTAATTCAGCATCAATAAATTCCCACTGAAATGGGTCCGCAATTCTGTCATCATACCATTTCTTAACAACAAGAAACTTATCCTCATGCTTAATGATACCTTTAATCTTAATGCCAAATTTCTTCATTAGAATCCGCTCCTTTTATACATAGTTTTGTACACATTAATCGCCTGTAAACTACTATAAATTATAAACCAATCAGACCTCACATGCAACCTATTTAAGAAAGCCATTTACTATCTGTGCTTCTGCTTCTTCCTCAGTAAGCCCCAAAGTCATAAGCTTAATAAGCTGCTCTCCTGCTATCTTACCGATGGCTGCCTCATGAATAAGGCTGGCATCAATATGATTTGCTGTAATCTCAGGGATTGCACTTACGCTGGCGCTATCCATAATAATCGCATCACATTCAGTATGACCTGCACACTTGTTATTACCATCTATTCTTGACTTAAATATCTGGTGGGAATTATCCTTTGCAACAGAACGTGAAATAACATTCGTGCTTGAATTCTCACCATTAAGTGCCACATTAAAATCCGTGGTCGCTGTCTGGCTTCCATGAGTCATAAGCTTTTCCTTAATAATAAGCGTTGCATCATTTCCAAGAACTGCGTTAGTCATTCTGTGGGTTGAGTCGATTCCTTTAATCTGAACGGTATCCATCTCCATATAGCCGCCCTCATCAATCTCAATCTCAGTGGTTGGATTCATAACCCTGCTTCCTGTGCCCTCTCCGGAGCCGTAATGCTTCTCCACATATTTAATTTTCGCATTCTTACCAATATGGAATGAATGAATTCCGTCATGTGACGAATCCGCGTCACCACCATTATGAATGCCACAGCCTGCAATAATGGTTACATCCGCACCCTCACCGATATAGAAATCATTATACACCAAATCCTTAAGTCCGGTTGCACTAAGCACTACAGGAATATGAACACTTTCATTCTTTGTTCCCGGCTTTATATAAATATCAATACCCGGCTTGTCCTCTTTAGTTACAATATCAATATTGGCAGTAGTATTACGACCGCCTGACTCTCCATTTATACGGAAATTATATGCACCTGCCGGAACCTCATGAAGTCCGGCTATCTGCTCCAGCAGATTCTTCTGTATTGCATCCATCCTAGCCTTCCTCCTGATTCTTAAAAAATCTACAGCCACCAGTACCGCTTAATAACTTAGGAAGCAGTTCTTCCCTGCTGCCTTCCTTCTCAACAGTTCCGCCTGAAATAACCACAATACGATCAGCGATATTAAGAATTCTCTCCTGATGAGAAATAATGATAATAGAACCATTAGTTTTCTCATGCATATCCTCAAATACCTTAATCAGATTGTTAAAGCTCCAAAGGTCGATTCCTGCCTCCGGCTCATCAAATACCGACAGTTTGGTACCTCTTGCCATAATCATGGCAATCTCAATTCTCTTCAGTTCTCCGCCTGAGAGACTTGCGTTAACCTCTCTGTTAATATAGTCTCTGGCACATAAGCCTACCGCAGAAAGATATTCACAGGCATCTGCAAATTTAACATTCTTATCCCCGGCTGCCAACATAAGCAGATCCTTAACTGTAATTCCCTTAAAGCGTACCGGCTGCTGAAATGCAAAGCTGATTCCAGCCTTAGCCCTGTCAGTAATGGACATATCAGTAATATCCACACCATCAAAAAAAATCTTACCTCTTGTCGGCTTAATAATTCCCGCTATCATCTTGGCAAGTGTGGACTTACCACCGCCGTTAGGTCCTGTAATAGCGATAAAGCGGTCATCAAATTTAAGATTTATATCTCTTAATATTTCCTTATTATTTCCTTCCTCAGAAACCGTATATGAAACATTCTGTAATTCAAGCATATGCTTACCTCACTACTTGCAAATTTACTTAAAAGCCCTGTGCAGGCTTCCATAAACAAATATAGCCACCTATAGCATTTTAAAAATGTCTATAGGTGACTATATGTTATCACATATTTTTGTAATAGGAAAGAAAAAAATCTAATATTGTGTATCTTCCATATCACATATCTCATTAATTAAATTATAGATTTCCTCATTGATTATAAAATACATATT
>JAZQLB010000258.1:0-2025 GCA_045542475.1 Lachnospiraceae bacterium
TGAGCTTAAAGATAATCCGAGTTCTTTTAATTTTGCAACTACTTCTTCCATAGACTTACGTCCAAGGTTTCTAACCTTCATCATATCGTCGTGGCTTCTGTTACAAAGCTCCTCAACAGTATTGATGCCGGCTCTCTTTAAGCAGTTGTATGAACGAACAGATAACTCTAATTCGTCAATACTCATCTCTAATACCTTTTCCTTCTCGTCATCTTCTTTCTCGATCATCACTTCGACATTCTTAGTATTCTCAGAAAGATTGATGAAAAGGCTTAAGTGCTCGCTAAGTACCTTTGCAGCTAAGCTAACTGCTTCATCCGGAACTAAAGTTCCATTTGTATGAACGTCAATAGTTAACTTATCAAAATCAGTAATCTGGCCTACACGGGTATTCTGTACAGTTACGTTAACTCTTTCTACAGGAGTATAGATTGAATCAATTGCGATTACTCCGATTGGTAAATCTTCGCGTTTGTTCTTATCTGCGCTCACATAGCCTCTTCCCTTAGTAATGGTGAGTTCCATGTAAAGCTTAGTGTCCTTGCCACTTAAAGTAGCGATAACTAAATCCGGATTAAGAATCTCAATATCCTGATCGCACTGAATATCAGATGCTCTAACAACGCCTTCACCTGAATACTCGATGTATGCAGTCTTAGCTTCGTTAGTCTCACTGCTATTCTTGATTGCTAAGCTCTTGATGTTCATGATAATTTCAGTAACATCTTCCTTAACACCAGGAATTGAACTAAATTCATGTAATACACCTTCAATTTTTACCTGGCTAACAGCTGCGCCCGGTAAAGATGAAAGCATGATTCTTCTGAGAGAGTTACCAAGTGTGATACCATAACCTCTTTCCAAAGGCTCAACTACGAATTTACCGTATTTCTTATCTTCCGAGATTTCAACAACCTCAATATTTGGTCTTTCAAAATCGAACACTACAAATACCCTCCTTTACGAACCTGAATAGTTATTACTTAGAATATAACTCGACGATAAGCATCTCGTTTACAGGAACATCGATCATCTCTCTGGTAGGAAGATTCTTGATGGTTCCCTTGAAGTTCTCAACATCAACATCCATCCACTCAGGGAAAAGTCTACCACCGGTAACTTCGATGATATCCTTGTATCTCTGCATAGACTTTGCTGATTCCTTGATTTCGATAACATCACCAGCTTTGATTAAGTATGAAGGAATGTTGATGCACTTTCCGTTTACTAATACATGCTTGTGACCTACGATCTGTCTAGCTTCTCTTCTGGTTCTTGCGAATCCCATTCTGAAAACTACGTTATCAAGTCTTGTCTCGAGCATAACCATAAGGTTTTCACCGGTTAAGCCCTTCATTCTATCAGCTTTCTCATAATAGGTTCTGAAAGGTTTCTCTAATACACCGTAGATGAATTTAGCTTTCTGCTTCTCTCTTAACTGAAGACCATACTCGCTAACCTTCTTACCTGCTCTAGCGTTTGTTCTGTTAGACTTTTTGTCATAACCTAATACAGAAGGCTCTAAGCCTAATGCTCTACATCTCTTAAGTACTGGTACTTTATTTACTGCCATTTTAAAATTCTCCTTTAAAAATTGTTTACAGTGTAAAAACTACACTTTCTTCCAACGTTTATAAGTTTCAAGACTAAGAAAGGCGCGTATTATACACGACGCTTCTTAGGAGGACGACAACCGTTGTGAGGAACCGGAGTTACGTCACGGATTGATAATACCTCAAGACCACAAGCAGCTAATGCTCTGATTGCAGCCTCACGTCCTGAACCAGGACCCTTTACAAAAACGTCAACGGTCTTTAATCCATGTACTAAAGCAGCCTTAGTAGCTGTTTCAGCTGCCATCTGTGCAGCATATGGAGTAGATTTCCTTGAACCTCTAAAAGCAAGTCCACCAGCACTTGCCCAGCTAAGAGCATTACCTTCAGCATCTGTTAAGGTAACAATTGTATTGTTAAAAGAAGACTGAATATGTGCCTGTCCGCGTTCAACGTTTTTCTTTACACGCTT
>JAZQLB010000259.1:0-2815 GCA_045542475.1 Lachnospiraceae bacterium
CCGACTTGCTTTAACCCATCAAGGTATTCTTCTTCGCTTACCGTCTCATATATGGTGCTATGATATTTTGAAATAGCTCCCCCCTCTATATCAAGAGAATCAAGAATATGACTTGATAACTGGAATGCCTCTAAATCTTCGTCTTCTACCTCCATACCAATATTATTCCATATAACATACTGAGTATTAAAGGTAGTTCCTACCATCAAATCCTCATCCTCTATATCGAATGCCGGAAGATGATCCCCGTACAAAACAAGCACTACAGGTTCATCAAGCTTATTCATTGCCGTTATAAGCTCGGCCACAAACTCATCCATCTCGTTAATCTGATTAATATAATAGGTAAATGGTTTAATGTATCCTGCTATAACATCTCCTTCGGCAGTAATATCATCCTCCATAATTTCATAATCCTCAGGATAATCTCCATGCCCCTGTACTGAAATAGCATATATATAATCTCTGCCTTCACTTTCTTTAAGAATTCCCATAATCTCACCGGTAAGCACGCTGTCATCAGACCAGCCAATAGGATTAACCGTCATATCACTCATGTATTCTATAGAAGTAAAGGTATCAAACCCTAACTGTGCAAATACTCTGTTTCTGTCATAAAAGGTTCCATCATTATTATGTATTGCATTGGTCGTGTAGCCATATTTTTTTAAATCAAAACATATTGACTCACATACAGTTTCCATGAGTACTGTTTTATACGGATATTCCCCCGGACCAAAATCATTAATACTCATTCCTGAAATAACCTCAAATTCTGTATTGGCTGTTCCTGCTCCTACTGATGGAACTGCCAGCAGACCGGATGGATACTCCTCATATAATGCCGTCAGATTTGGCAATACAGTTTCGGAAAAGGTTACCCCCTCTAATAATTCAGGATTAAACAAGGATTCCAGCTGAACAAAAATAATATTCGGATATTGCTCGCTAGCCTGATAATTATCAACCACTTCCACAACATCTTCACCTGCTGTTGGGACTTCCTCAGTTACAGTACTGTTTGTTTCAATCTCATTAGTGGCTTCCTCATCTGCCGATGGCACCTCTGAATCACTATATACAGATTCCTTTTCATTAGAGGATTCATATTCAGATGCCTTTTCTTCAAGGCTTTCTATTTTTGCAAGCAGTTCTTTTATTGTTTCTTCGCTATAATTATCCGGTCTATCTATTCCACTGTTAACCAGACTGTTACTAAAGCAATATGCAAAACCATAGTCCTCATAGGCATCCACAATATTTCCGAAATGCTCTGTCCAAAAACCAAAGGTTACACCTATTCGTGTACTGCCCCATACTATAAACCATAAAAAGAGAATAGCAACTGCTGTGGATATACGATTTCCTTTTACCTCGCTTTTTGGAGCCTTTTTCCACCAGATAACCATACCCACAATAAAAAACACAACCAAAATAATAATTAATACAATCTGCCATGCCTTAAGGTATGCCGGTGCCACCTTGTATGCATATTCCAGCAATCTGAAATCCTGCGCTGTAAAAGGTGTATTTCTAAACTGTGTTACCACAAAATTAACGATTCCGAATATTACCCATACACCATATATTAAGGTTCTTATAAATACACGTCTCTTAAACAACCCTGCAAATGATACCGTAAACATTATCACCAATACACCGTATACAAACTGTATCGGTTTGGTAAACAAAAAAATTATTCCGGCTAATACAGAACCTCTGCTAAACATCTCAATTATCAGATTAACAATAACTGCCAGTAAGATGGTTCTTACCGGCAGATTATTTTTGTTAATATTTAATTTCTCAATAATACTGTTTTTAGAAAAATTCTTCATAACTTAACCTATTTTTTCTTCATCAAATCCCTTAAATCTCGTGCCTTATCCTTAAGCTTAGGTGTTGCTGTGCTTGAGGTAAGAATTCTTGAAATAAGCTTTGATGAATCATCAAACTTACCAATTCTTCTTGCTAAATCCGCCAAGAGATAGTTAAAGGTATTCTCATCCATTCCACAAATTGGAAAAAGTTCCTTACTCATGGCATTGGTAAAGCCTTCATATGCATTAGCAATAAATTCCAGCTCAGCCTTATAGCATTCTTCCTTAATCTTTGCAATATCCGCTGTATCCTCTGGAAGAGTCTCCACCTTACCTCTGTACAACCATGCTATCTTAAGACAGGTATATGCTCTCTCACTTAATTTTGCTTTCTTAACAACGGTATTATATAACGCAAGCTTATAGCGGCCAATAGCCTCATCGTAGGATACAAGATTGCCCATCTCCGGCAGTCCCTTAAAATTAGCTGAAACACTCTCCTTAATGAACTTTGCCTGTGCAGATGTCATGTAACTGAAAAATCTGCTCATTGCCGCATAACCGCAGTGTGGACACGCAATAACCTCATACTTAATTGGATCAACTCCCTGATATCTAGGACGTAAATCCGTATCAGAACCTATAAGCCTTGACTTTCCGGTCTTAACAGTTCTTGACTTAAAATCCTTATCACACACAGGACACTGAACCTTCTTATCAAAAAGTAAGTCCTCTTCATTTACCTGCTGTGCAGCCGCCTTAGCCTCATCGCTTGCTACAGGCTTCTTCTCTTCCTCAAAAATTTTAACTCCATCCAACCCTGAAATTCCCATACTGGAAAGTTCTGAAAAAAGATCTGCCATACCCCAATTCCTTTCTTTTGTTATTTTAACTTAAATGAACTCTTAAGTGATACAATTCTGTTAAATACAAGTGCATCCGGTGTTGAATCCTTAGAATCAACACAGAAGAAACCATTTCTAACAAACTGGAAG